>JAISHZ010000164.1 GCA_031262285.1 Lachnospiraceae bacterium
CGCGAAGAAGTGTTCCCTAAGCATAAGCAGATGGCTTATGAAATGGGGAAGAAGATGATGTAAGGATTGTAAAAATCCATCACATGACGTAGAAAGGGAGCAAACGAATATGAGAAGGATCGCGTTAATACTCGGTATCTTGTTGTACTTGACGGCCTGTCAAGGCAAAGATGCAATACAATCCAGTTTGGATGAACAATCATCCGTGAATATCGAATACACAGAGGGAACTTCTGATGATCCGATCCACACTGCTGAGAACTTAGAATCGACGGAAACGACCACTATAAGTTCGGATGAAACGACCGATGTGGAACTCTCAGACGATATGCCGGCTTTTGTGGAAGAAAGCGTAATTTTTAAAGCAGCTGACAAATTTCCGATACCGGGAACGCTTTTGATACCGCAAGGTCAAGCCGATCCGGTACCTGCAGTGATTCTGGTTCAAGGTTCTGGGCAGACCGACCGTGACGAAACGGGTTATGCGTACAAACCATTTCGAGATATCGCGGAAGCACTCGCGAGAGAAGGGATTGCTGTTTTGCGCTATGATAAGCGCTTCTACGTTCATCAAATGAATGCGCAGGAATTTGCCGATTTTACGGTGAAAGAAGAGATTATTGACGACGCGATCGCTGCGACCAATTTTTTAAAAGCGGATACGCGGATTGATTCGAACAAAGTATTTATCATTGGACATAGCTTGGGTGGGATGCTGGCTCCCCGTATTGATGCAGAAGGCGGGAATTACGCAGGGATTATCATATTGGCGGGATCGCCGCGCAGTTTTTCGGAAATCGCCATTGATCAATACGAGGCTACGGCAGAAACCTTGAGTCAGAGTGACCGGGAATTACTGCTAACCCAAATCCAAGAAATGAAAGACTTCTTTGATCAGATTACCGACATGACCGACGAGGAAGCAAAGCAAATTGCCATGTTGGGAGCGAGCGGCTACTATTACAAAGAGCTGGATGCACACCCCGCTTCGGATTATCTGACACAATTAACGAAGCCGATTCTCATCTTACAGGGAGAGCGTGATTTTCAAGTTTATGCAGACATTGATTTTGTGGCATATCAACAGTTGCTTGGGGATCATGAAAATGTTACCTTTCAACTCTATCCTGATCTAAATCATTGTTTCATCTTATCCACCTTAGGTACGGTAGAGGAGTATATGATTGAAGATCAAGTAGATGAACAAGTATTGGCAGATATTATTCAGTGGATTAAACAATGGAGTGAAACATGAGTCATTTGATTTTACGCTCACTGGAGGATTCAGACATCCCGATTCTTACGCAATGGCTGAACAAACCGCATATCAAAAAGTGGTATGATCCCATTGATGAATGGATCGTCGAAGTACGTGAACGGAATGGGGACTTTTCATGGCTTCACCATTTGATGGTGATGGCTGGAGAGACACCTATCGGTTTTGGTCAGTATTACGATTGCTTTGATTCGGCAAGCATGGAAGACTGGAACGACCGGGTGTTTTTGAAACAAGGCGAAGTTTATTCCATCGATTATCTGATTGGTGAGGAGAGTTACCTCGGTCATGGTTATGGGAAAGAACTCGTGAAACAGTTGACGGAATTGGTGTTTTCTCTTGGCGTAAGAGAGGTAATCGTTGACCCGGACAAGGAAAATGATAAGTCTAATGGCGTTCTGAGAGCGAACGGTTATGTTTTTGATAAAGAGGTCGGATATTACCGCCTCTGTTCTTCGGATAGTAATTGATAAAAAGGATCGACATGGTGGTGATAGGAATACAATCGTTCAATGGTATTTCGCAGAGGAAACGTAAGCGATGATTCATAATGAACAAGATTAACTAGTATAAAGGGATTTAATTAACTTCATGTTATGAATTGACCGGATCACAGTAATGCTCTCAAGTGTTTTGAGTGGAAACATAAAGATAATTGAAAAAGTTTATACTAGTATAATGTTTTCGAATTAGCTGGGCGAATACCGAATCCTATGAAGGAGCGATAACGTATGCAATTTTGCAGTTTTCATCTGATATCTTTGTTTTTGTATTAAGTCCAGATAAATGCAAATTTCTGTAATAGAGTTCCCTGTGGCTTTTTCTAACTACAAGTGAATAATACAACAAACATAAGGTGTACAATAGATACCCACGCGGTATAATTATGTTATGTAATTTCTAATATGCGAAGGATAGCACTTTGATTTTTAAGGCTTTTGATCGTAGTTAGAAAAATATACAGGGAACCCTAGATTAATGGAGACGCAATCATGCCGATAGATTTTAAGAAAACACAAAAAGAACTTTATGTCCCCGGCGGGAAACCTATCATCGTGGACGTTCCCGAAATGATTTACCTCGCAGTGGATGGTCACGGCGACCCGAACACTTCAACTACATACCAAGCTGCGGTGGAAGCTTTGTACAGCTTGTCTTATGCGATCAAGATGAGTTACAAAAGCGGCAACGCGCCGGAAGGGTTTTATGAATATGTCGTCCCACCGTTGGAAGGTTTCTGGAAAGTGGGAGATGACGTATGGCAACATGAAAGCGCGATTGCGGATAAGAGTAAATTCGTGTGGACATCTGTTATACGCCAACCGGAGTTTGTGACGCATAGTGTGCTTGAATGGGCGAAAGAAATAACAGCAAAGAAAAAGCCTGCGTTGGACCTGTCCGGGGTATATCTATGGACGTTTACGGAGGGTTTATGCGCGCAGATCATGCATACCGGTTCGTATGATACGGAATCCGCCACGATTCAAACGTTGACGACGTTTATACAGGAATCCGGCTACAAAACCGATATAACAGACCGTCGCCATCACGAAATCTATCTTGGCGATCCGCGCAAAACCGCACCGGAAAAGCTGAAAACTGTCATTCGGTATCCGATTGTAAAGGGGATTTAGTGGAACTTGGGAACAAGGAGTGAGAATTGTCTATTACAGGTTTTGAAGTTAAGATGTTGTCTACAAGGGTCAAATAACATGAAAAGACGAAAAAGATAGAGGTATGAATACCATACCTTATCGTTACCTTTCGTCGAAAGGTGATGTACTAGCATGAGCATAAATAACAATAAAGATTTAAGAGAATTGAAAAAATTGTTAAGTAAAATGTCCGATCAGCAATTAAGACAATATATGACTATACAAATTCTTTTGCTTATACCTTATCTTTCAAATGATTTTATGGAAAAATCCAATCGTAAAACAGTTGGATACTTAAGTGAATTCATTTACTCGTTAGTTAAAGCTATATTAATTCAGTTCACATACGAGGGTATCCCCTTTTTCTCCATCCATCGCGACACTAACACTAACGTTCTCTTCCGTGCCTTCTCCCGTGTTTGTGCCCTCGACTCCTCCCGCTCCAAAGCTCTCACTGTCAACGACTCCCTCGATCGTGCCTTCGAATTCGCTCTTGACCCTGACGTTGACCCCGACTTCGACTATACTCTCGCTTTCGCCATCTCTCGTGCACTTGATCTCGATGTCTCCCTCTTCCGTTATTATCGTTACCGCAGCAAATACCGCTCCGCCACCTATTACCGCAATTTAGTTCGTGACCGAGCCATCAACTTCGCTCTCGATCTTGACCTCGCTCTCGACATCGCCTTACACCGCGACCTCACTCTCGCTTTCGACATCGCCATTAACCGCAACCTCGCTCTCGACATCGCCAAAGACCGCAACCGAGAGTATGACCGCACATTTAGGCTAGAATTGGCAAGATTTATGCTTTCAAATGTAGCTTCAAAACTAACCTTTCAAGAAATTTGGAAGAAAGGGTTCACAAATCATGATACGTACCAATATGTGACCTTTATTGAATCTTTACAAAAACTACCTAACAAATTAGAACCATTCAAATACTATTTACATAAAGGGGCAGCTAATGCACGCATATCTGTATGGGCTGACCTTTTTGAGCAAATGTTTTATAAGAAGCTAGATGATAACGTGATAAAGGCTCTTCTTACGCTTAAGGAGAAAGACATTGACGCAACCGTCGCTGAAAGCTCTGAAGTCCTATATAGTTATCTGCACAGCGGTATTTCCAATAAATATGAAATGCGTTTAATCATTCTGGGTGAAAAAGGGCACGGTAAAACTGCTTTTCGCTCTCGCTTTATGAATCTAAACGGTCATTTCCCTAAACAGGAAAATACCACAGAAGGTGTTGACTTTGAAACCTTTGCCATCCCCGATTCCGAAAAAGAAGTATCCATAAAATTCTGGGACTTTGCAGGAGATACAGTGACCCACGAAGCACATAAATATTTCCTGTCCGAACGTGCAGTTTATGTGATTGTATATGGCACAAGACAGGAAAATGGAGAAATATCCAAGTGGCTTGAACATATCAAAGATTTTGCAAGCATCCGTAACGGTAGAAAGCCTAAAATCTTTATCCTTGTAAATCTCCTTCGCAGTGAAGCGACGGGAAAGGATGTCAAGGTAACAATAAACGAAGATCAGCTGAGACAAAATTACAGGAATGATTTTGAGCTTGAGTTTGATTATATGAACTTGAAATACGACAATGAAGCAGACGGAAAGATTGATACATATAGACGAAAAATCGAAGATTATATCTTAACTCTTGATACGAAAGTTCCTGAAGATTATGTAAAGATTTATGACAAAATGGAGAACGAATCTAATAATTGCTTCATAGAAGTGCCGAAAATGAAGAAAATCATTACCGATACTATTGGTTCATATTCTGACGAAATATTAATGGCGTTGCATAGATTTGCGTTCTTCTTCTACTATCCGGATGAAGGAGAGACAAACGATTCCAACCGTGTCATCCTCAAACCCGAATGGATAACGCATGCGGTTTACAAAATCATTCGATATGCTTACGATCATAATGGGGTAATCAATCGAAAACAAATCCAAGAAGCACTTCGCCAAGAGGATCAAGAAAATCCCGAGAGGGATAGAGAATTCATCTATCAACGTGAATCCATTCAATGGATTGAACGGACCTTAGTTCATTTTCAGATCGCTTACGAAAGCCAAGACAAATTTGTCTTTCCGATGTGCTTAAAACTGCAATACGACGGGAATAAAACCACTTTCCTATTTGATGAAACAAACAGTTTTCAAGTCTATTTTACGATCCCTATGAAAGGGACTGAAATACGTCAACAGCTCCCGAAAGATATCGTTTCCACATTAATTATTAGTGATCATAAAAGCTTAGTGATGGAAGATGGCATCACCTTAACGGCGAGAACACAAGCCCGATTCGGAAATGGGAAAGCGCAAGTAGAAATTCTACGCTTAGATGATTACAATCTTTACATGATTGGACAAGGGAATGCATTTGAGGATTATGCAGAAATCGTGATTGACTATGCACAAAAAATGCAAAAACATCTCATCGACAATTATTCCCGCTTCGAAAGGGATATGCCAAAGATTACGGTTGCCTACAGTAAAGACACGATAGAAGGCGTACCCATCAGTCGCGTTCGGCAAAGTATCATTGATCGCATTCAAAATGGCTTTGAAGTAAAAAAAGAACTATCTATTTTGCAAATGTTCGAGAAGATAGATCGTAAAACAGATTTGTTGGACAATATAGACCGTAACACAAGCGATACGAACAGATTGTTGCGTAGTGATGTTTTGAAGTTGTTTGATGAAATGAAACGCCAATTGGACATTCTACAAAAAACAGTAGAGGATTATAAAGGTAAAAATACGAAAGAACTACAAAATAATACGGAACTGATGGTCATGTGTTTGGATAGTTTTCTGGCTGCGAGTGAAAAGAACGATTTGGCGAAATCAAAATCGGCATTGGTCAAATTAGGAGAACTCTCCGGAAATGTGCTTCTCGATGGTACGATTAAAGCTGTGTTTACGACAGCCATAGGGACTTTTGGTCCTTTATTACCGGATATTATTCAAGATATGTTAAATTGTATTCGCTTTTAGGAATGTGATTTATCTTGCAACATGAAGTAAGCGAGATTGCAATGTATGATTTTCGCCGAGCAGCAAATTGGCAAAGAATAAATTGAGGTATTCCTGTGTAGCATGAATGCCCTTTTTGAATTCATTGTAATTCGCTCGAACAAGCGCGTTTCTAAAGTAAAATGCATTCGCAGCGAAGATATCGTTGGTCACATCAAAGCCTAAGGTTTGTAGATACTTGATGGTAAACACAGCAGTGGTGCGGGTATTACCCTCACCAAAAGGATGAATCTGCCATAAGCCGGACACAAAGCGTGAGATATGCTCCACTGTCTGTTTCATCGATAACCCCGTAATGAAGCCGATATTGGACGCGATTTTCACCAACGTGTGTTTATAAAAGCACAGTATTCCTTCAAAAATTATTTCACGTCAACTGTCCGGAACAAAGGCTTTTTTACCAGATGAGCATTGGACTTTACGCGTAGATCGACGAACACGTGAATAATAACATAAACATCATGTCAAAGCATACCATGTCAATACATACCATTGCTAAGCAGAATCTGCCGCTGTATAATGCGTTTTCACACTGCGATCAGAGCAGACTCACCTCATATGAAAAGGAGAATCACAAGGGGAGTTTCATGGAAAGAGTTATATGACAAAAGTAATCGACCGGACAGAACTGCGCTGAACAATTTTTGGAGATCTAATGTTAGACAAGTATTTGTCGAATTGTCTAATACATTACACCGGCAATACGGCTTGGCGCTTACAAATCTAACCTATACGAAGACACACGGCTGGATCATGAAATTCACGAAATCAGGGATTGTACTCGTGAAAAAAGTCATATTCGAACAAGATGCTTTTTATATAGACCATATATCCGTAAACAATGCAGAGAGTATGCAAACTGCTTTAGAATATGTAGAATCTCTATATACACCGGACTTTTTGAAACAGTTTCAAGAAAAAATTGAAACGCGTAATAAAAAGCAGGTAGAACGGTCAAAGCGTTCTGCACAAAACGAAAAAAATGCGATCAATGAGATCGTAAAAATAGTTGGTAACGATAAATTAAATCAATTCAAGTGGTCTCCGAAACTATCACAGAGGGATTTAAAGAGATTATACAGAGAAGATGCAAAAATGATATATAACGATGAGCTCGTTGATGAAGTTGGTTACACCTTATATGCCAGATGCATACAAGGAAGGGATGAACGACTTTTGGCAAATGAGAATAAGCTGAAATGTCATAACTGTGGGAATATTCTATCAAAAACAAACAGTCAAATACTACAATGTGATTGTGGTCATCATTATGTGTTTAGAGAGTATATGCGCAGTTTTAATAAGAACAGTATGCCTTCCAGATCAGCCACTCCTTTTTTTAATGATTTTATCAACAGATGGCCATTCGCAAAAAGCTATCACGAAAAGATGCAGTTAATAGACTGGGTGATTCATCAATGCCATCTCAATATGCTGTCAGGAGTAAAGCGTGGTTTTGCAGGACTCAATCTGATCGAAGGATCAAAAGAGGAAGTACGTAATCTCATTTTAGAGTTGGCGTATAATTGAAGGAGGCGAGCGGCATATGGATCGTTCAAATGATCTATCGAGAAGTAGATATCCTGCTGACGAAAGCTATCTGGAATGCGGTTTACCGCCGTTTCTTGAGGAGTCTATTCATTTGATGGTACAAGCTTGGGAAAAGCTAGATGCCGGTGAAAAGTATCTTCACTGGGACTGTGATTATTGTAATTTACAGACTGATATCAATATTGCAGAAGTGGAACAAATCATCAGCTCAAAGCAGGCATGGTATCTTCGCGAGAAGTATTTGAGGATGGAAAGTCTGCTTTTTGAGGATTACCACTTAGCACAGAGAAAGCCGCTGCTATCGGATGTTACGTTTACGCAAGATATACTCTAATCAGATTAGGCATATGAACCGATATGTTATGTGCATATATCGTTTACGAGGT
>JAISHZ010000192.1 GCA_031262285.1 Lachnospiraceae bacterium
TCCATACTGTTGGTGATGATATCATGGATAAATCGATCGAGACGACGTACCGCGCTATTGCCCAACACCTCGCGTATCGAAGCAGGAACATCGTTTTCTGTTAAAAGTTTGGCCCGTACCGCATCGTCCATATCGTGATGTATGTAAGCGATTTTGTCCGATAAGCGGACGATTTTGCCTTCTAATGTATGGGGACTACCCGCTGTCTGATGATTGCGAATACCGTCTCGAACTTCGTAAGTTAAATTCAAGCCTCGCCCTTCTTTTTCGATTTTGTCAACGGTCCTAACGCTTTGTTCGCTGTGTTCAAATCCATAGGGACAGATTTCGCTAAGCGCTCGTTCTCCGGCGTGTCCAAATGGCGTATGTCCCAAATCATGTCCTAACGCAATCGCTTCTACCAATTCTTCGTTGAGTTTCAGCGCTTTTGCGATGGTTCTGGCGTTCTGGGACACTTCTAAGGTATGTGTCAAACGTGTGCGATAATGATCTCCGTCAGGAGTCAGAAATACTTGCGTTTTGTCTTTTAATCGACGGAAAGCTTTGCAGTGTAGAATGCGATCCCTGTCACGTTGAAAAACCGGGCGAATATCACATTGCTCTTCTTCTCGTTCTCTCCCGACTGACTGACAAGAAAGCGTCGCAAACGGACTTAATATTTCCCTTTCTCGCTGCTCTGTTTTCTCTCGAATTGACATAATCCCTCGCTATTGGTATTGCGTAAAACGCATGTTTATTTGAATCGGTGCAAAATCGATGTATACTTATCCTATTCTGCACAAGTCGATCATTTCCTTTTTATTCATCCCGTTTTTTTCATCCAAGATCAAATAGAAATTGCGCACCTTTTTCAATCGCTTCTCTGGCGGCTTTAAAAGGGGTCATTTGAAAGACATGCCACATACCGGGGTAAACATCCAGTTTGACTGCTACCCCTGCTTCCCGCAGTTTTTTGTAAAGTCTGGTGGAGTCGTCCAGCAGCACCTCGTTTTCGCCGACCTGGATGTAAACGGGCACAAATCTTTTGTAATTGCCAAACAATGGGGAAATAAAAGGGTCTTTGAGATCTCTCCCCTTTGCGTAAGCATGGATCATACGATCGATATATTCCGGATCCAATACAGGATCCCATTCTTTCTTCGCGATCATACTCTCTCCGCTTCCGGTCAAATCTGTCCACGGCGACAGGAGAAATAAGCCCTTGGGCAATTGCCTGCCATCTTTTTTGAGTTTGAGGGTCAATGCCAACGCCAAATTCCCACCGGCAGAGTCTCCTGCCACGATGACTTCATGCGCACCGTACCCCATGAGCATAAGGGAATCCCATGCTTCCTCCGCATCTTCTAAGGCTGCCGGATACGGAAATTCGGGTGCCAATCGGTAATCGAAGCAAAAGATCTCCATAGAGGTCGCAAGTGCCAGTTTAGAAGTAATAAAACGTGCGTACAAGCTGCTTCCGGTAGAATAGCCACCACCGTGACAGTACAAGATGACCGGACGCATCGGATGCGGACGTACGATACTCACCCATTCCCCCTGTATAGGTTCGGTATGTTTGAAAGAGCGGAATTCTCTTTTTTGATATAAAATCTCTTTCGTATTTCCCAATAAAACTCCCGCTTGTGCCTGTGTTTGCCGGCTTTTTGCGATATCATCACGCTCAACCAATCCATGCACTCGTCTGATCAACTGCATACGACCCAAGCTAACTTTGTCTTTACGTTCCATCCTTCATCCCTCTGTTCACGATACGAACAAAATCAGTAATTTATTATGCCTCTACCATCAACAACAATTCACACAAATCACCATACAATGCTATCATCACTATGCGATTTTGCGGTTGTGACCTTTTGAGTAGGCGACAACCCGCGAATAATAACATCATACCTTCTGCGTTCCTATATGAAATTATTGACGTGTTTTTAGGTCTAGCGACACTCCTTTTGGAGGTTTAAAAATGAAATCTTCTTCTGACTTCACTCCGCAATCGTCTTCTGGAAAGAAGCGTCACGACTGTAATATCCAAAATAATACAAACGGTCAGTACGATCGCCGACCAACCAAGGGAAAATCCGGGAGCCTGTAGGTCGTTTCGATGGAAAAATCGATCCAATAAAAACTCCAATCCGATACACAAAATTCCAATCGCGGTAAACAGGATAAATGCACCGGTTAAGAAGGACTTCGGAAATTTACGTATCGCACCGGTAAGACTGAGCGCGACAATCAAAACCAGTAATGTAATGGGTAAAGCAAGTTCGGTTAGCCATTCTCGATTTTTGGTCATAAAAGAGATCAAATACAGATATAACCCGATCGCAAGTGAATCCAATATCAATGAGGAATAAATCGATTGGTGCTTTCTGTACAAAGCGGGGATGGCCATCACCCACAGCAAAATGCACAATCCAATAATCGCCAAAGACCAAGGCGAAGCGGAAAACGCAAGTAAATTGAGGAGTCCGCATGTCACCGAGGTGCCCAGCACAAACGCTGTCAGTAAGATTCCTAAATCTCGTCGATCCACCGATTCTACGTCTCCCGATTCTGTGGGAAAGTCCGGTTCCCCTTGCTCCGGCGTCCCATATTTCATATTCAGATTCCATACCGGCGTATTGCACAGCGGACACTCTTTTAAATCCACACTCAATTCCACACCGCAATTAACACAATATGACATATTCCTCCCTTCTATACCCCTTTGGTGCGGTTGCTTTCTATACGCACCGGTATCCCATCTTGTACCAACTTGGTGAAAAAGTATCGTTCTACATCTGCTTCCTTGATGCTGCTTGCGAAATTAATCGTCAAAATATCACCGTAACTAATAATCGCGCAGTTTGTTCTTCTTGAAAATGGCTGTCCCATATAAATATCAAATCGACGTATATGCTCTTTCATCCCATCGGGTACTTGCATCACACCCATATTGGTTAATCCTGCCGATGAGTTGCGATCTTGTACATTGGTATAAAATTGACGCACTACAAAATCTTTGATGAACAGAGGGATAATACGGATGATGGGATTGCGTTGTACAGCGGCATTGGTCGTTATGTCGCCTCGCAAGAATTTCTCATTGATCACATAGTGCATATAATTTCTGACGTGTTGCACGATTTCTTCAAAAGTAAAATCTCCCAAACGCGGATCTATCCCGGGATAAATCATCGTGATGAAATTGCGTAAGGTATTGCTTTGAAAGAATCGTCGGAGATTTACAGGCATCGCTATTTTGACCGGTAACATCTTGCGCGGATGATCCATCTCCTGCTTTTTTTGCAACGCATACAAGAGCACGGCATTTAAATATTCTGTGATCGTCACTTTGTATTGTTTGGAAACGCGCAAGACATCTTTTACCGATAAGATCCCATCAATGACATTTAACGTATAAAAGGGTTCTTTGGTGCCGTGTACGCGGTAGGCTAAGGTTTGTCCTCTGGGTGGGCAGACTTTCGCGTTGGCATACTTCATGTACGCGTCTTCCATCTCCCCCGGATCCGGCAACTGTTCCACATCCATCACATACCCTTCGTTTTCAATCGGATGCCCCAGCAGTCTTAAATAGCAAGCGATCACCGTCTGTAGGAGGTACATGGCACCTGAACCATCACCTAAACTGTGATGTGCCTCAAGAGAGATTCTGTTTTCATAATAATAAAATCTCAGAAGATATCGATTGTTTGTGGCGAATGCAAGGGGTTGGCACGGGTTCTTGACATCCGGTCGCACAAAAGGACCGGGTCTGTTATTGTACTCCAGATAGCGCCAGAATAAACCTTTTCGTATGGAAGATTTGAATGTCGGGAATCGCGGTAATGCCGTATCTACTGCTTGCTGCAAAAGATTGGGTTGAATCTTTTCATGCAAAACCGCGCTGAGACGATAGACTGAGGAAAAATCTCGTCTTTGCAATGTGGGATATACGATGGCAGAGAGATCGAGTTTGTACCAGTCATGTCTTGGGGGTTCTCTCATGGAATGCTCCTCGGTGTGGGGTTGAGTTTGCCAATGTGCGGTTCTGTGCATTGATAAGCACTAAAAATAGATCAGCAAAGGCTTGAATCGTAACGAAAAAGGACATTTCAACGTGAAGTACTGCCTTCACAGATTGACAATGTCCATTGAATGGTTGATCCGGTTTCGTCTATCAGCGACTACTACGTGAAATGGTTCGAAATCGATTGTTTATGCTTCCAAATAATGAATGCAGGGAAAGGGACTTGAACCCTCATGATATTGCTATCACACGGACCTGAACCGTGCGCGTCTGCCAATTCCGCCATCCCTGCAGACAAAACCCATTGTACCGATTCACAATGGGAAAGTCAAGCAGTTTTTTGAGTTTTGTTTTTTGAGTTTTTTGGGGTGGGTAAAGTGTTACGGTGTGTTATTCATCGCCGATTGTAACATCAACGTCTCCACTGGTGCTGCTTACAGTAAGGGTGGAAGTCGGATTGCTTCCAAAGGAACCTTTTTGAGAGCGGCGTTCTTGTTGGGTGTATGTGGACTCTTTCGGAAGGTCAATGCTGCCGCTCGTAGTGTCGATCGTAAAAGAGACCGCTGCGTTAAGCGGATATCTAATGTCAACATCGCCACTGGTGATCCCAACAGAGACATGACTGCGTTCATCGGTCACCCCCAGATCTATGTAGCCGCTGGTAGCTTCCACTGTGACATCGCCGGACATCTTCTCTACTTCCAGGCTGCCACTCGTCATGGCAACAGACAAAATGCCTGTAAGCGTTTGGATCGACACTTCTCCGCTGGTAGAAGAGAGGTTAACATCACCATCGATGTTTCCTAAACGCATATCGCCGCTTGTTGTGGAAATCATGATGTCGCCACTGGCGTTCCCCAGTATCAAATCACCGCTGGTCTTGGAAATGAGAATTTGTTCGCATAAGAGGGTAGGCGCGGTAATGGTTCCTGATGTTGTGCTTAGGATGACTTTTTGCGGCGTATCGTTCCAGTCCGGGCATATGATGTCAGAAACTGTAGAAACGGCTAATGTATCAAGCGTTTGCGTCAAGTATTCGGGTACATAGACTGTCATGGTTCCACGTAGACGATTTGGTAAAAAACGCAATAGGGAATGATTTTTCGGTTTTCTTTCGATCGTTAAGCGATCACCGCTTGCTTCGACCGAATATGTGCTATTTTCTTCGAGATCTTTGTTGCAGAATTCCTCTATCCTTAGCGTATCTTCATCGGTTACAACAAAAGTGATGTCAATGGGCATATTGCTATATTGAATCTTCAATTGTCGCACACTGCTGACATCATAGGTGGCTGTATTTTGCAGAGTGAGATTTGATGTAGCGCTATCTTGATTTCTATTCCAATAAAAACGGAATTCGGAATCAGCAAGTAAGAAATAGAGTAAACTGCAAATCCCTAAAAAAACAACTGCCAGTATAGCAATTAAAGCATATCGCCATGTTTTCATAGAAGTTTTCCTTTCAAACGCATTAATTGATACTCGCGTCGTTGGCGCGCAGATGGGAGTAAATTGGGGTTTGTGTGTCATAGACCCGACGCGTACAGACCGTACCTACAGACTGCATCGGGGATATGTACTCACGTGAAGTTGTATCTATTCTCTTATATTGAATAACAATGTCACAATGGCTTCGGCGCAAGCACCGGCGATAAAGATCAGCCACGTGATCTGCCACTCATAAGTAGTAAAACTAACGAGAAAGTACATAATTACGGTGATCAACCAGATGATGGAGCTGATGCTGCCACGAACTGCCTTGCGGCGAGATGATTGGCTTTTCCACTCTTTATACTCTTCTACCATATCGTCTTGTTTCCGTCGATATGGTGGCATCATATGATTCGCATAGGTCAGCATACCGACCGAAACGATGAACAAGATACCTGCCAGTAGCGTTACCAGACCGAAATAGAACGTGCCTCTTTCTCCCTGCAGATAATAGGAATCATGAATATAAAAGCTGAACAGAAATAGGATCGCCGCTAATGCAAAAAGAGACGCGGAGATGGATTTCATGATGGCGAATTTCTTGCGCATGGTGGTATCTTCTGCTGCGATATATGGCTGTGCATCTTCAAACTCTAACAGATCCGAAATTAATTCTCTTACATTCCCGATGGAATGGATTACAACAGCGACAGAATCCTTTTCATCGTGTCCCTGTGCCAGCATATCCGCCAATTTCTCTTCCGCATTGGCGATTAATTCTTCTTTCAGTTCCAGTGCTTTTTTCGTTTTTGGTGCGGTTTTAAATTGTTCGTTGATGTAAATTCGAATTTCTGTGTTCATATGCTCTCCTTTTTGTTTTCATTCACGTCACGATGTTTTTGAAATTCATGTGTGCCTGTTTTCGAACCCTACATTTGATGTCGATTTGATGCCGATCTGATTTTGATCTGATGTCGATCTGATGTTTGATCTGATGTCAATCTGATGTTTGATCTGATGTTGATCGTAAATCTCTTTTGATGTTTTTGAAAATCAATTGAACACCTCTGTTGGTTATATCAGCAGATCGTCAATCATTTTCTTGGCCTCTTCCCAATCTTTTTTGCGTACATGATATGATTTTTTACCCTCTTCCGTAATATGGTAATATCTGCGTCTGGCACCGCTATTCTCATTTCCCCAGTAGGCGGTGATGTAACCGGATTGTTCTAATCGGCGAAAAGCCGAGTAGAGCGTCGCCTCTTTCAACTCATATGTGTCAGCACATTTGCGGCTGATATCCTTGTTGATTTGGTAACCGTAGCTGTCTTGGTGAAACAAACTGGCCAATATTATGGTTTCAGTATGCCCCCGTAACACATCAGACGTTATGGACATCGATTCACCTCCTTTTGTGTTGCTTTCGTTTTTCTTGTTTTTATATTAGCGCGATATACTTCGCCTGTCAAGGTATTTTTGAAAAAAATGTATCTCAGCGAACACGTAAATTGCAACACAGAAAAACGCATGGATGATTTTGTTTTTCATTTAGTGTATAATTTTCATTGGCAAGGACAGTAAATACCAGATATTTACAAATCAAAAATAGGAAGTAGAGACTAAGTCTCCACTTCCCAACCACATAGTTTTCCTCTATGATATTAATTGCGAGATTAAATCGTAAGGAGACTATGTGATGAACACTATTTTAGAGGAAAAGCAGATTTCATTCACGGAGTTGGAACAGAAAATTTACCATCAAGCTGTACTACAAATCCTTGGATGCCAATCTTGGTAAAATGAACAGCCTGTTCAAATCCCTCAGCCCGGATTTTCAAGAGACCGCTCTCGCACAACTCGAAGCTTTGTCTGATTTGTA
>JAISHZ010000250.1 GCA_031262285.1 Lachnospiraceae bacterium
GGCGAACGCGTGAACTGTAATTTCTTTATTCCGAAAACAATAGTGTTTGTAGACCATATTTGGTACAATAGTATTTAGAAAAGTATATTATTGAAGGAAGGTGAACTCATGCGGAGAAACAAACGAAGTAACTACTCAGTACGGTTGAGAAATCTGCCACAGGCTGTACTGAGCGCTATGAAATAATTGTGACAGGAGTCAACCGTACTTTTTCATTTCACCATCAAAAAATGAAAAGAGGGACGGTTATGAAACATTTAACAAGCATCGCAATCAAATATCGGTATCTTATGCTTCTCCAAGTTGCGATAGGATTGGCATGGACATTTTTACAAAGTTTTAGTTCTCGTTATTTTCAAAACGTGATTGATCACTTTACAGACAGCAGTCTGACCATTACTCAGATTGCCATTTACGGTTCTGCGTTGATAGCGATGTATATGCTTTGCTATCTCCAAAATTACCCGGAACGTAAATTACAACATGGCATTGAGTTGAGTTTAAAGACAAATGCCTTGAAAAAGATGTCTGTAATAGATTATCTCTCATACGTTAAAATTGGTACAGGCACATTAATACAGCGAATTGAAAATGGTGCAACAGCCGGGAGTAATATCCTTTTTGGATTTTATCTTCGACTTGCCAGTGAGCTGCTTCCACAAATGCTGTTCAGTATTGTCTTCATCTTTGTGATCAATCGCACAATCATGATAGGGATACTGATGGGTTATGGAATCGTCTTTATCGTCACGAACATTTTGCTAAAAGTGTTATACAAGGTGAAAGCAAATATCCTGATAAATGAGGAAAAGTTCAACCATTTCATTGTTCGCGGGTTCATGGAAATGGTTGTTTTCCGAGTGAATCGCCGCTTTGAGCATGAGATCAGCAAAGCAGAAACAGCTTCTGACGAAATCATTCATGCAAAGGTTCAGATGAAGCTGATTCACGAAGCGTTTTTTACCATTTTTGTCATTCTAGTTTGCTTTTTGAAAATCGGTATTATTGTGTACGGTTGGATGACACAATCTTTGACGATCGGAGGAATCGTTGCCCTCATCGCTCTTGTGGACAATGCATATACCCCTATCGCCATATTCAACGTGTGTTATGTTGATTACAAATTGGATAAAGTCGCATTTTCTCGCTATACTGACTTCTTGGATGCCAAAGAAGATGTGCACTTAACCCAAGGAGCACAAATCTCCGAACTGTGTGGAAATCTATCTTTTTCAAGAATCGGTTTTTGCTACAAGGAAAGAGAGATTTTTTGCGATCTCAATCTGAACATAGCGCATGGTAAATCCGTCGCATTCGTAGGAGAAAGTGGTTCGGGAAAGTCAACAGCAGTAAAACTGCTTGTCGGATTACTTCATCCTGACTCCGGATGCATCACTGTGGATGGAGTAAACTTAAACGAAATCAATCTGAACAGTTATTACAAGCAGATCGCATATCTTCCACAAGAACCACCGGTTTTCGATGGTACGCTACGTGAAAATCTTGTCTTTGATGAGGTTGTTGACGATGAGGATTTGATCAATGCAATTCGGAAAGCCGGTCTGGAAAACTTATTTGCCAAGCTTGAAAAGGGGTTCGATACACCCCTTGGGGAAAGAGGTGTCAGTTTGTCCGGCGGAGAACGCCAATTGTTGGCACTTGCTCGCTTATGGTTCTCAAATGCAAAAATTGTCATCTTTGATGAAGCCACATCGGCAATAGACAACTTGACAGAAGAAACCGTGATGAAAAATGTCATGGACTTGCTTTCCGGAAAGACTGTGATTGCGATCGCTCATCGGCTTGATTCCATTCAGTCATATGACCACATCTTCGTGTTTCATGATGGAAGGATCGTTGAGCAAGGCAGATTCAATGATTTGATTGAAAAGCACCAGTATTTTTATGAGCTATATAACAGAGCATCAACTCCATCGTTTTAGTTGCCAAACGGCTACCTCTCTATGAGGTAGCCGTTTTTCTTGTAAACAAAAGCGTTATTTATACCTTTAACATATTATCCATCAATATGCTATCTATCACTGAGGCAGTCACCTCTTGTGGAATCGTATTTGACGACCGTCCCTAATATAGACACATCAAAATGTCGTTTGGTGCCAAATAAATAGAATTTATCATAAAGCAGAAAAATCGCCCCTATTTACTAGGGACGATATCGCAAATCAGTATCGAATATTATGGAAATATCACGTAGAATTTTTACATTTACGCCACACGTTGAATCATAATCGCGGCTCTGTTGATGCTTTGTGAGCAAGGGGTCGCGCTGGTCAAATGGTTGCAAGTATTTGATTTGTTGCAAAGTGTGACGACTTCATCTGCTAAGAGATCTGTCAAAAAGCTGCCTCGTAATGTGATCAATTCTTGCTCTCCCATCCCATCACAGTAAGTTCCAAAAAAGGAAAACGGGTGCGGTTCTCCATTGATCAATATCGCATATACCGCATTGACCTGCCCAATGGTGGGTCGCAGTGTCAGCGAGTAGTCAATCCGATAAACCCCCGGTATTGTTACCGTAATGGCAGTTGAATTGGGGATAAATTGAAAATCCCCTGATTGGTAAGAAAGTAGGAATGTCACTTCTCCATCACAGGGCACATCTTGTGCTCCGCCATTGTAAACTGCGTTAAAAAATGCAGGCGCGATACATTGAAATTGTGATTGCTGCTCTATCAGAGCATTACTTGCAGTTCCATTTTGTGGAACACAATCACTTCGAATAGTCCCTTGTGAACCATAACTACTATTGTTTGATATACCGGTCTGTGGAGCGTAACTATTTTGCAAGCTACTCTGCGTCGCGCAAGGATTCTGTATATTCGCCTGCGAACCGCAATCACTCTGTATACTGTTCTGCGGTACGCAATTATTCTGTACACTGTTCTGCGATATGCGACTATTCTGCGTACTATCCTGTGGAATGTAATTATTTTGCGTGTTACTCTGCTGTCCACAATTGTTCTGTATACTGTTCTGGGACGGACAATTGTTCTGCGTACTGCTTTGTGGTGTGTAATTGCTTGGTACATTGTTCTGAGGTCCACAATTGCTTTGTATACTACTTTGTGGTGTGCAATTACTTTGAATATTGCTCTGCGGTACGCAAGCGTTTTGTACACTACTCTGTGGCGGACAATTATTTACGGTGTTGGCTTGCTGTACGTTATTGCTATTGCTTTGAACACTTCCCTGCGGTACCCCACAGTTTCTTGTACTTCCCTGTCCTGTATAATTGCTCTGCGTATCATTCGTTGATACATAACTATTCCGCGTTTCATTTGAAGAAATATAAGGATTTTTGATCGCACGACCTGTTTGGTTATTCATATCCAATGATCGATCACCGTTTACTTGACGTTGTAACGGGGAAGATGTAAAGTAACGCTCGTTTGGTAAAGGAGCACGTGTTCTTGAACCATTTTGCGCAGGTTCTTGCATATCTGTCGATTCAGGATTCGGCGTCCCATACATATATTGTCCATATCCGTCATATTCACCATTTCTCATAGAAGCTCCCATATGAACTACTATCCTTATTCCTATTTTATGCTTCGAATAGGAGAAATATGTCTTAACGGAAATAACGCTCCATATGCAATGCCAAATATGAATTGTGATATTCTCGCCTGTAGGTCACATCCTCCCCAAACCAGGATGGTGCAAGGAACGCTTCCGCCGCTTCGATACTTCCAAACTCCACTTCCGCGATTAGCAACGGTTCATACGGTGGCAAGAAAACATCTAATTCGACCAACAATCGATAATCATTGGGTGGTTTGGGAAACCCTTCGCGTACTTGCGGCTCAAGTAGAGGGATATTATATCGATATTTTGAAATGATCTGACCATCTGCTTTTCCTCGCAAATGATAATAAGAAGTCTCGTCTAACGGTACATTCACTTCTTCTCGCGCCATCATCCCGGGTCCTTTAAAGGTTAAAAAAAAGTTGTTCGCGTCTTTGCGGACGCGAACGACAGGTTCAATATTTAGATATGCCTGCTCTATGTAGCGGCGCGGATAGGATTCCAGATTCGGCGGTAATTGATGGATCAAGTATTTTCGTTCGATTTCCATTCACTCAATCTCCCATATAACTTTGTCATTTCATAGATACGCTCTGCAAGTTCTTGCGTAAACGCTTCCGATTCCATTCGCCATACCCAGTTTCCTCCCAAAGTTGAGGGTAAATTAAACCTTGATTCTCCACCCAACCCCAGAAAGTCTTGCATCGGAACGATAGCGGTATCCGCAACAGACGCAAGCGTAGCGCGAATAAACGCCCAGTGTATTTCTTTCCGCGATTTCAACTGTAAATACTGTCGCGCAAATTGACGGCTTTTGGGGGTAAGAGTACGAAACCAGCTAACGAGAGAATCATTGACATGTTTCCCGGTATATACGACACTCTTATGCACATGATAGTGAGGTAAATAGACATTAGATGCTCCGGAATCAAATGCAAACTGCAAGACTTTCATTCCGGGAAAGCCTGTTTTCTTTAACAATCTACGAACACTATCTGTTAAAAAGCCCAAATCTTCCGCGATGATGCATGGTTTTCCCAACGCGGCTTTGAGTGCAGCAAAAAGAGAATATCCCGGTCCCTTTTCCCATCTGCCCAACACAGCGGTCTCTTCCTTGGCAGGAATCGACCAATAGGAATCAAATCCTCTAAAATGGTCAATTCTGACAATATCGTACATTTCAAAGCAATATCGAATACGAGAAATCCACCATTCATACCCGGTCTCTTCGTGTACTTCCCAACGATACAATGGGTTCCCCCATAACTGACCCGTCTTAGAAAACGCGTCAGGAGGGCATCCCGCCACATTGATCGGCTCTAGTTGCTCGTCTAATTGAAAAAGTGTCGGATTCGCCCATACATCTGAACTGTCCAGTGCTACATAAATGGGAATATCACCGATGATTTGAATGCCATTTTGATTGGCATACTTTTTGAGATTACGCCATTGCACATGGAATTCATATTGTTGAAAACGATAACAGCGTACTTCGGTTGACAAGAGCTGTTGATAAGCGCTGATCGCTTCCGGATCTCGCAAACGAATCTCGTCATCCCATTCCAAAAAGCCCACGCTATCAAAATGATTTTTGATCGCCATGAAAAGACAATAGTCTTCTAACCAGAAAGAATTTTGTGCGACAAAAGCTTGATATTCTTCTTGTTGTTCCAATCCCATCTCTTGCGCACGTGTATACGCTTTGTTCAAAAGAGCAAAACGCTCCATATAAATCTTCTTGTAATCCACTCGCGTCGGCTGTTCGCCAAAGTCTGCCTCATCGCATTCTTCCTGTGTTAAATAGCCTTTTTCCACTAACGTGAGCAAGTCAATATAATATGGATTGCCCGCAAAGGTGGAAAAGGATTGATAAGGCGAATCTCCATATCCGGTCGGTCCAAGAGGAAGTATTTGCCACAAGGATTGTCCGGCCATTTTTAGATGATCAACAAATTCATATGCTTCTTTTGAAAATGCACCTATCCCATAAGGAGAGGGCAGCGCCGAGATCGGCATCAATATTCCGCTTCTTCTCATATGACTCCTATCTGTCCGATCTCGGGCTTTTCAATTTTATGTTGTGATTTGAGTGTTAAAAGCTCGATAGATGCCAAACATCCCTGTTGTATTGCTCGATGGTACGATCAGCAGAAAAATATCCTGCTTTCGCGATATTGTTCAAGCACATCTTCTTCCACTTTTCACGATCTTCATATGCAGCCAGTGCTTGATCTTTGACTTTGATATATTCTTCCAAATCCAAAAGCGTCATAAACCAATCTTTCGATAAGATTTCATGATATAGTCGCTCCAGATTTTCTCTGCGTCCCACGGTGCGAGCTTGTTTGCATACGATAAAATCAACCGCTGCCTTGATATCGGGATGGTCCTCGTAATACTCCCTTGAAATATAATCCTCATTTTCATAATGCTCGATCACGGTATCCGCATCTTGACCAAAGATAAAGATGTTCTCATCTCCAACCAAGTCATGGATTTCCACATTGGCACCATCCATAGTACCAAGTGTCACGGCACCATTTAGCATAAATTTCATATTACCCGTACCGCTTGCCTCTTTGCTGGCAAGAGAAATTTGCTCCGAAATATCACAAGCTGGAATCAGCTTTTCTGCGTAGCTGACATTGTAATTGGTCACCATAACGACTTTTAGATAGTCGGAGACATCCGGGTCATGGTTGATGATTTCCTGTAACACCAGTATCAAATGAATAATATCTTGCGCGATGATATAAGCGGGAGCTGCTTTCGCCCCAAAAAGAAACGTAATCGGACGCACCGGTTTCTTCCCTGCTTTCACTTCCAGATACTTGTGTATGATATACAAAGCATTCATTTGTTGCCGTTTATATTCATGCAACCGCTTGATTTGTATATCAAAAACAGAATGTTCATCCAATTGGATGCCTTCTTTTTCCAGTACATAGGATACTAACTGTCGTTTCTTTTGTTGTTTGATCGCTGCCAAATCCTCTAATACCTTAGGGTCATCAGCATACGCAAGTAATTGTTCCAAGGCAAGCGCATTGGTTTTGTACTCGTCGCCGATCAGCTTTTCCAAGTAGAGATCCAATTCTTTATTGCAAGATGCCAGCCAACGGCGGAAGGTGATTCCATTTGTCTTGTTGTTAAATTTCTCCGGATAGATCTGATAAAAAGCGTGAAGCTCTTTCTCTTTCAAGATCTGGGTATGCAACGCAGCGACACCATTTACGGAAAAGCCATAATGAATATCAATATGCGCCATGTGTACGCGCTTTTGCTTATCAATGATCTGCACCTTAGGATCGCGATACGCAGCGCGTACTCTTTTGTCCAATTCTTTTATGATCGGCACCAACTGCGGAACCACCTTCTTAAAGTAAGCCAACGGCCACTTTTCCAGCGCTTCTGCCAAGATGGTGTGATTGGTATATGCACAAGTCTTGCTCACGACTTCAATCGCTTCATCCATGGAGAAGCCTTCCTGCGTGGTAAAGATTCGAATCAACTCGGGAATAACCATAGTCGGATGCGTGTCATTGATCTGAATGACAGCGTGCTCCCAAAGACGATGCAGATCATGTCCCGCTGCTTTCATCTCCTCGATGATCAATTGTGCGCCGTTGCATACCATAAAATATTGTTGATAAATCCGAAGCAAATTCCCCGCTTCATCAGAATCATCCGGGTACAAAAACAATGTCAAATTTTTATTGGTTTTGGTTTTGTCAAAGGTAATCCCTTGTTTGACCAATCCTTCTTCCAAAGTTTCTAAATCAAAGAGGTTGAGTTTGATTGCATGGTCTGTGTATCCCACAATATCCATTTGGTACAATCTGCTTGTCACAGAAAACTTGGAAAAAGATACTTCATAGGAAGTGTCTGTTTGGGTCAACCAAGAGGATTCATCGATCCATGTGTCTTTCGTGGCTGTTTGAAGCTTATTGTGAAATTCCTGTTTGAAAAGTCCATAATGATAGTTCAATCCGATACCTGCTCCTGGAAGTCCCATCGTTGCGATGGAATCCAAAAAGCACGCAGCCAATCTACCCAATCCGCCATTCCCCAAGGAAGGTTCCGGTTCGACTTCCTCGATGGATGCCAAAGACTTCCCTTTCGAGGAGAGCAACGCATCGATTTCGTGATAAATCCCCAGATTGATCAAGTTATTGCCAAGCAGTCTTCCAATGAGAAATTCCATGGAAATGTAATAAACCTTCTTGTCGCCTACGTTGACCTGGCGAGTACTTGTCTTTTCTTTTGATAATGCCAAGAGACTGTGATAAAGCTCCACATCTGTACTCTCTTTGATGGTCTTGTGGTATAAACGCTTCGTAATCGCCTCTAAGGATGCTTCTATCGTACACTCCGGGGTTCCTTTAGAGTCTGTTGATTGTTCCTTCATCTTCATTCCAATCTACGCTGCTTTACGCGCGTATGGCTTTGCCATATATTTATTTTCTAACCAAATGTCTGGGAAGTCCGTCTACATAAAGAGCCTGCAATTCTCCTATAATGAGTGGACGCGCATAGTTGAGATACTCCTGTGTCATCTGGATGCCATCCTCGGTGACCCAGTCAAGCGGAACGGATTTCTCGACGTTGGCAATCTCATGAATGTCGTAAACATCGGTCCCACAAAGGTACGGATTTTGGCTAAGACGTGTCAAGACGACCATCATACCGGTCTTCCCTTCCGCTGCTGCCTGCATTCCCATGCTACCGGCGCGGAATGCTTCGTCGATATCCGCCATCGATGCAATGTGCGTAGCCGCACGCTGTAGAGTAGAAAACTCAATGGCACGGACTTTATTGCCTGTGCGTTCTCTTACAATATCTGCCAAGGTAGCAGCGCAACCGCTCAATTGTGTGTGACCAAATGCATCCAGTGCACCCGCTGAACCACCCAGTTCGCAGACAAAGGTACCGTCTTTGGTCTTGACGCCTTCCGAAACAGCCACAACCACCCAGTTTTTGTTTTCCCGTAAGCTTTGAATATGAGATACAAAAGCGTCGATGTCAAAAGGAACTTCAGGAAGATAAATCGCATCCACTCCTTCACAATCGTCGCCTTTTGCCAGAGCAGCTGCTGCGGTGAGCCATCCTGCGTGTCTGCCCATGATCTCTAAGATGATGACCGTCGGCTTCGACAATGCGGTGGATTGTACATCGCGAATGACTTCTTTTACGGAAGTCGCAATATATTTTGCTGCAGATCCATAACCGGGGCAGTGGTCTGTGATTGGCAGATCATTGTCCACAGTCTTAGGTACGCCAATGAAACGTTGCGGTTTCTGGTGTGCAGCCGCATAATCCGATAACATTTTGACGGTATCCATGGAATCATTGCCACCTACATAGAAAAATGCTTGGATATTGTATTCTTCTAATATTTCAAAAATTTGCTCATATACTTCTTCATGCCCTTCGACTTTGGGCAGTTTATAACGGCAAGTTCCCAGAAAAGCGGAAGGGGTACGTTTCAGCAGTTCCACTCCCAATCCGTCTTCTAAATAGGATTCTAATCTGATGAGATTCTTCTCTAAAAAGCCCTGGATCCCATGTACCATACCATATACATTCGATACGCCCATTGCTTTTGCCGCGCAGTAGATCCCTGCCACGGACGAATTGATCACAGCTGTAGGTCCTCCCGATTGTCCGATTACTACGTTACCTTGAAATGTCAGTTCTTGCATTTTCATTCATTCCTTTCTGATTTTGTAATGTCACGAATCCATCTATACGCCACGTAATGTGCGCTGTAAGCTTTTTTGATTCTACCACTCATGTGTTGAAAAGTCTAGCATAAACGTTATTATTCACGCGTTTGCTGGGTCTAACCGGTTCAATCCGGAATTGACTTGGTCGAGCATTTTTCGATAATCCTGTGCTTTTTGGCGTTCCTCTGCCAGTTTGGACTCCGGTGCTTTTGCCACAAATTTTTCGTTGGAAAGAAGCGCGTCGCAACGAGCGATCTCGGACAGAAGATGCTTCTTTTCTTTCGTGAGGCGTTCTCTTTCCATTTCCAGATCAACCAACTCTGCCAACGGTAAATAGATATCCGCACCTGGAACGACGATGGATACCGCGTCTGTCAATGCGGCGCTATACTCCTCTCGTGATTGTTCTGGTGTCAATACAAATACTTCCTGCGCGTGCGCCAAGGAGGCAAAGATACGTTTTCCTTCTTCGAAAATGTGACGAATATCGGGATCTTCGCTGACCACATATGTGTTGGTCTTGCGTTTCGCGGGTACTTCTCTTTCTGTGCGAATCATTCGAATGCCACGCACAGCTTCTTTGATGATTTCAATCGCTCTTTCTTCTTGATCGAAGCAACTCGCCGGATCAAAAACCGGCCATGGACTGATCATGATCGACTCTTCTTGCGTCAAGTTGCAATAGATCTCCTCAGTCAAAAAGGGCATAAAGGGAGGTAATAATTTCAAGATGTCGCGTAGGACGATGCGAAGGGTATCCAATGCTGCACGTTTGCTTTGATCTAAGTCTGATCCGGCAATAGCGGTTGCATACAGTCTCGGTTTCACCATCTCAATGTACCAATCACAGAATTCATCCCATACAAAGTCATAAAGCTTCTGTAATGCGATACCTAGTTCATATTTTTCCAAATTGTCTGTCACTTCGCGAATTAAGGTATTGAGGCGAGAGCGAATCCACATATCGGTAGCTTCTAAGCGAACCGTATTTTCTTGTTTTTCTTTGGATGGTACATGGTTTGACTGTGTTGTTGTCTCTTGCGTCTGTCTGTCTTGAGACTGCCACACTTCGTATTGCTCCAAATTCATCAAGATAAATCGCGATGCGTTCCATACTTTGTTGGCGAAATTCCGGCTACTTTCTACTTTTTCATTCGAAAAGCGCATATCATTGCCCGGTGCATTGCCGCTGACTAAGGTCATCCGCAAAGCGTCCGCTCCGTAGCGAGCGATGACTTCCAACGGATCAATCCCATTCCCCAAAGATTTGGACATCTTCCGTCCCTGTGCGTCACGGATCAGTCCATGAAACAGCACTGTATGAAATGGCTTTTCTCCCATTTGCTCATAACCCGAAAAGATCATACGGATGACCCAGAAGAAGATGATATCATATCCGGTGACCAACACATCTGTCGGATAGAAGTATTCTAAATCTTTGGTCGTATGGGGCCATCCCAATGTCTCAAACGGCCAAAGTGCCGATGAAAACCATGTATCCAGTGTATCGGGATCTTGGGTGAAACGCGTTGAACCACATTTCGGACAAACATCCGGCATTTCTTTGTCTACGTATAGGGCATGGCACTCGTCGCAGGTATACGCCGGGATCCGATGTCCCCACCACAATTGTCTGCTGATGCACCAGTCGCGAATATGATCCGTCCAATTGAAATAAATCTTCTCCATTCTCTTGGGTATCAGATGAATCTCTCCATCTTGGACTGCTTTGATCGCGGGACGGATCAATTCGTCCATCTTGACGAACCATTGTTCTTTCACGATTGGCTCAATAATCGTCTTACAACGGTCATGCGTTCCCACATTGTGCGAATGTTCCTCAACTTTGACAAGCAATCCCATCTCGTCTAACCGCGCAACAATTGCCTTGCGCGCCGCATAGCGATCCATCCCTTGGAATTCACCGCCGTTTTCATTGATCGTAGCATCGTCATTGAAAATAGTGATGATCGGCAGATCATGACGTTTTCCTACTTCAAAGTCATTCGGATCGTGTCCGGGTGTGATCTTTACCACACCGGTACCAAACTCCCGATCCACATACGTATCTCCCACGATCGGAATCAAACGATCCACAAAGGGTAATCGCACATGCTTCCCGATCAGATGAAGATATCGCTCATCTTCCGGATGAACAGCGACAGCAGTATCTCCCAACATGGTTTCGGGTCTGGTAGTGGCAAAGGTAATATACTCTGTCTCCTCTCCCATCGTTTCCGCGATCGGATAGCGAATGTGCCAAAAATGTCCATCTTGCTCACTATACTCTACCTCTGCGTCAGAAATAGATGTGTTGCAAATGGGGCACCAATTAATGATTCTTGACCCTTTATAGATATATCCTTTTTGATACATCCTCACAAAGACTTCGGTGACCGCTTCATTGCACCCTTCGTCCATGGTAAAGCGTTCGCGTTCCCAGTCACAGGAGGAACCTAGTTTTTTGAGTTGTGAAACGATTCGCCCGCCGTATTCCTCTTTCCACTGCCAAGCACGTTCCAGAAATTGCTCTCTGCCCAAATCTTTTTTATCAATGCCTTCTTCTTTGAGCTTTTCGATAATTTTCACTTCTGTCGCGATACTCGCGTGGTCAGTTCCCGGTTGCCAAAGCGTACAGTACCCTTGCATTCGCTTCATTCGAACCAAGATGTCCTGCATGGTATTGTCCAGTGCGTGACCCATATGAAGCTGTCCTGTGATGTTAGGCGGTGGTATCACGATGGTAAAAGGTTTCTTGTTCGGATCAGGTTCTGCATGAAAATAGCCTGCGTCCAACCACTTTTGATATTGTCGATCTTCTATTTGATTCGGATCGTAAGTCTTGGGTAGATCCGAAAAACGACTCTTTTTGTGCTCGTTCATCCGCACTCTCCTTTTCGTCAAATCGTTACGATTTGTCTTGTATCCGCATCGTCAATCCGATTCTCTTTTTGGCCAAATCGACCTCCAACACCTGTACATCAACGATGTCGCCCACACTGACTGCTTCTAATGGATGTTTGATAAA
>JAISHZ010000267.1 GCA_031262285.1 Lachnospiraceae bacterium
GTCAATAAAAATCAAAATAATCTGATTTATTCGAACATAAAGGTTTGATTGCCCCCTAAAATATCCATAATTACCATTATGTTATTCTGGCTGATTACCTTTTCTGTGTAGTGCTTTTATTGGGGTAATTGGTATAAAATCGTAATCTTTTTGTACATCACAGGTATCAATAGCAAAGAAAGCATCTTACTCGGAATTCACTGACGATATTATCTGTGTTACTGTTACTGATGCTGTTGCCAACTCCCAAAACCGATTACTTCAAATTTTGGTGGTCATCCCAACTCATTTGGTGTATCATATACTTCAGACGAGGCTTTGTTTGCAGATAGGTAGATATAAGGAGCAAAAATGAAGGAAAATTTTGAAAACAAATTTATGGAGATTCAAGAAGGATTGATTTCGCTATGCCTAGAGTTGACAGAAAGCAAGGTTGATAAGATATTTGTCTACGCATCTATGGAAGCAAAAACTACGATGTTTGATGCTTTCTTCGTACGAGATGGGAAAGTGTTGACCACAAATCTACTAGGTATTGACAAAAAAAGGATAGTTGACTTTTTAGGCATTGGCATAATGGATTTACTAAAAATAAGAAGCTTATGCGAACAAAACGAGACACAAACACCGTCAGAAATCAAAATGTTCTATGATGTGAAATCTCATAAGTTTAATGCAGATTATAAATATGGCGAGATATGTTCGTATAAGACGGGTCTAAGTTCGAGCGATGTATTTACGCAATGGTACAATGAAATAAAGGAACAAATAGAATAGATCTTATTAATAAAAACATACTCATCATTGATACTAAAGACGGTATAGTTCGATCAAGAAATTTCGTAAGTACAAATCATTAGCCACCTATAAAGGTGACCACGCAGGGCACCTGGTAGGAGGATTTGGCGGCTCCCCTGAGCTGGATAACCTGATTTCACAAGCAGAACGAGTGAATTTGAGCGAATAGAAAGTTATTGATAATGAATGGATAAGAGCACTGGGGAACGAGCAAAGTTTTCAAGTGGATATTAAATATTTAAATAAGTGAGGGAACGTATATGGCAGTTGGATTTAGTGTTTCGTTTAATTGGTATATGGTTGGAAATGGAGCGTTTTTGAATTCATTTTTTTCAACCGTAACATATAATTTAGAGGAAGGCAAAAGAGGGAGTAGGTTTCCCGTCCTAATGCTAGAATTATACCAAGGTGAGATTGAATACGCTCATTTACATCGTGCGGTTGAGGAATTAAATGAAATCGTAGTTCTATTACAAAACTTCTCGCCGCTCAAAGTAATTTGGGATATAGAAGATTTATCAAAGCAACCACCATGGGGCAATAATATAAGTAAAGAAATAACAGATTTATCGAATTATTTTGTAACTAGTGATGGGAAAGATTTAATTAATGTACTCCGAAGCGCACTAGAAAAGGCAATAGCATTAAAAACTTCTTTGAAAATCGAATCATTATAGAAATTTTCCAAGATCGAACTAGTAACAAAGAACAAGAAATGATATCAAAAAAATATGATTTATTCGAACATAAAGATTTAATTTGCTTGTAGCTGTTTGAATGTCACTGAAGATATTATCCATGTTACAAATGCGGCTGTCAACCCTAAAGCTTATTGTTCTCTTAAACATATGGCGTTATTTTGTCTTGGAGTTGGTAGAAGAGCAGTTGAACGATTAACATCCGATCACAATCACCCGATCGCATAAAGCGAGCGAACTTTTTCGGTGTGCCACCACTATGATGGTCTTATCCTGACCGATCTTGCTGATGGCTTCTTGAATTATGCTTTCGCTGTATTGATCCAGTGTGCTGGTGGCTTCATCGAAAATGAAAGTATCGACATCTCGCAGAAACAGACGAGCCAGAACAAGCCGCTGTTTTTGTCCGCCGGATAATTTGATACCGCGTTCGCCGATGACGGTATCCAAACCTTCCGGCAAGGTTTTCACGAAATCCCAAATGTAAGCCTTTCTACAAGCATCCTCAAGCTCATCGTCGCTTGCATTGGGCTTTGCATAATACAAGTTTTCTTTGATAGAATCGTCAAATAGGATGTTATCCTGCATTACAAAACCGAAATGTTGATACAAATGATCGGGGTGTATTTTTTGCATAGGTATCCCGGAAAGAAGCACGTCACCGGAGGTGGGGTGTAGTAAGCCGAGCATTAGTTTTAACGCAGTGGTTTTACCCGCACCGCTTTTCCCGACAATCGCCACTCTTTCGCCCTTCGAGATGGCAAAAGACAGCGCTTGTAAAATAGGTCTCTCAGCTCCCGGATATGTAAAGGTTACATCGTGAAATACAACATCACCATTGCCATTCGGATAATCAAGCCCTTTTTTATGTTCGGCGGCTCTATACAATTCACGAAGCAAGCGCTCACTCTTTGGTTTGGCGGTTAAAACCTCCGCATCCGCCTTGGAGAGTGCTTCTAAAGCGCCGGAAAGCAGCGCGTAATATTGCATAAACACGAGCAGAGAACCAATCTCAAAACGCCCGGCAATGATCGCGATACCTCCGAAAAAGTAAAGACCAAATTGCATCAAAAATTCTTCTTTGATTTTGGGGATGATGAGAACTCTCGCAACCCAATAATTGATCCATGTACCAAAGTAGATGGCAAAGTTGTGAATGTGCCGGACAAATAACCGTTCTTCGTGTTTTTGCATATTCAAAGCTTTTATTTCCCGCCATCCTTGTACAGAAGCATGAAGCCAACTAGACATTTCCTGATCATTTTCACGCTGTCTATTTTGTACGACGGCTTCACGTTTGGCGATGCTATGATCGAGCCAAAATGTGAACGGGATCCCCACCAACGCAAAGAGAGCAAGAGGGCGGTGAATGATGAACAAAAGCACCGCTGAAACGAAGAAGGTCACATAGTTTATGAGATAACCTATGGTTTGTTTCCCCGCATAATCGGCAATACATGCAGTGTCATCCTCCATGCGCATTTTCAGATCGCCGACACTCTGCGTATCATATTCCGCAAAATTCCGCGCAAAGTATCCTTGCATGATTTTCATTTTAGCTCGAAATGTCACGCGGTTCACCAGGCGATTGGAGCAATAGTTGTTTGCATAGGATAATAGCAGGTTTACAAGAAAGATGCTGATATATCCAAACACGACGAGTGGCATAAGAGAGAACTGTTTCTCCAGTATGACACGATCGATGAATAATTTATAAAAAAGTGGCTGAATAAATCCTAATGTCATCACGAATAGCTCGATGAACCCCTTGTATAATAAAAAACGCTTCGCGCCGGTGGCAAACGGTCGCAACATTCTCAGCATGGTGAGTCGATACTTGATTTTAGATAGCATTTTCCGCCTCCTTTACCGCAAATAGTGTGCGAAAACGCTCACTGGACTCTTCCAAGTCGTGGGGGTTGCCGATTTCTGCAATACGCCCATCCTCCATCATGGCCGCACGGTCACACAGCATCACGGCACTTTGTCTGTGAGCAATCACGATCGATGTCCGACCTGTTAAAACGGACTTCCATGCTTGATGAATCTGTTCCTCCGTCTCATCATCCAGTGCGCTGGTTGCTTCATCGAAAATGATGATTTTGGGATCTTTGAGATAAATTCTTGCGATGGCAATACGCTGTTTTTGCCCGCCAGAAAGACCTAAGCCGTTAACGCCAATCATGGTATTCACGCCATCAGGAAGGGAATCGATATAGTCTTTCATCCCTGCACGCAGGAGCGCGAGATGAATTTCTGCGTCTCTGGCACTCGGTTTGCCAAGGAGTAAATTATCCTTGATACTTCCGGCAAACAACAGCACATCTTGAGAAATCATACCGATATTTTTGCGGATCGAACGAAGGGAGCAGTCTGTAATTCGCTGCCCATCGATGCGTATTTCGCCGCTTCTCGCATGGTAAAAACCGAGCATCATATAACCCAAAGTTGTCTTCCCACAGCCGGACATACCGCATAAGGCGAAATGTTCCCCGGCATGTATATGTAGATACAACTGCGACAGAACCTCATTGCCTCCTTTGTAGGCAAAGGCAACGTTTTCAAAGGTAATCTCCCCATTTATCACGCTAAGTTCTGCTTTCCCCATCCAATCATCTTCTGTAGGTGCATGCATAAAATCATAGATTCTTTGTATGTAGCCAACACGGGTACCCGCATCCAAATAGGATTTGCTGACTTGTCTGACGCGTCCTGTTAATGATCGGAAATAAGCCAAAACAACAGTG
>JAISHZ010000028.1 GCA_031262285.1 Lachnospiraceae bacterium
CCGGACGGTAATACGTATATGAGCGTTACACTTGCTACACAAACAAGTGAACGTGACGGCATCGTAACCAACGGGGGCGTTTTAACATCAGCCTATCCGGATGGAACTGTATTTGGATATTCTTTCAAAGCGAAATTGCTTCAAGAAAGTACAAATGCGGATATTCATTTTAATGCCATTGCGATTTGGGACAGCGACTACTGGCCGCAACAAGTGATGTCTTATACGCAAGACGCGGTCGATTTCACCAGTGAATGGCAAGAAGTGACCGGAACATTTACAGTAACACTGAATACATCTCTTGACGAAGGCGACCCGGGGATATCTTCCATGCAAATGGGTTTCTTCCCTTCAGCCAATTCTTCTTTCGGCGTAGATGATTTAGAAATCTGGGTGATTGAAGAAGGTGGAAACGCTGAAGCTCCGTCAGAACCTTTTGTGACAGTTGACTTTGAAGCAGGGCAGGATAGCGGCTACTGGAACAATGGAAACGGAGTAAAAGATAGTGGTACAGATGCGGACGGCAATAAGTATATGAGCGTTACACTTGCAGCAGCGGATAGCGAGCGTGACGGTACAGTAACCGATGCGAGCGCATTATTAGCCTATCCAGATGGAACTGTTTTTGGATACTCTTTCAAAGCGAAGTTACTTCAAGAAAGTACCAATGCGAATATTCATTTTAATGCCATTGCGATTTGGGATAGTGACTATTGGCCGCAACAAGTGATGTCTTATACACAAGACACGGTCAATTTCACCAGTGAATGGCAAGAAGTGACCGGAACTTTTACAGTTGCACTGGATACCACTCAAGATGAAGGCGACGAAGGGATATTTTCTATACAAATGGGTTTCTTCCTTACAGCCAATTCTTCTTTCGGTGTAGATGACTTGGAGATCTGGGTGGTTAACGGGGAAGCTGGCGGCGACGACGGCGGCGACGATGCTGCTGAAGAACCGGAAGGGGAAAAAGTCGGTGACAACCTCTTAACGAATCCCAGCTTTGAATTAGGAGCTGAGGGTTGGAGCGCGACCGGTGAGGAAGCAACGCTGACAATCCTCAATGATTCCTCCGAAGCTTCCGAAGGGGAGTACTATGCATATATCAGCGGGCGAACTGCTAACTGGAACAGCATTGTACAAAATATCACATCGGTGATTAGCGCAGGTGGATTAGGCAAATCCTATTATGTAGCTTTTGACGTGAAGTTATCCTCTGATTATACAGATGACGGTGTGACGAGACGAGCAGTTAATTTTAGGACAACAAGGCAAGATTCTACCGATGCAGATGACATTGCGGATGACGATGATAACCATTACGATGTAGATATGCAGGGTGGTAGTATTTCAGCTACGGCGAATGCGAATACTTGGACGAAAGTCAAAGGTGTGATTACACCATTCTGGTCGGGAGATTTGGTGACATATGAGTTCAAGATGACAGAACAACCCAATAATCCTTTGACCGATGGCACTTACGGTTCATATTATGTAGATAACGCAGAGCTGTACGAATTTGAACTTCCAACCGTTGAGATTCAAACAGATATTCCCAAACTATACGAAGCCTTTAACAACACATCCACCAATCCGAATGCGGTAGCAGGATTTGGATATGGCGGTAATGCAGGTGTCGCTCTTGAGCCGAATGCGTTAGGGAATGCCGCAATCATGGAGTTGGTGACCCATCATTACAACAACATTACACTCGGTAACCAGTTTAAACAAGATTCCCTTTTGGGACAAAACTATACCCCGAGCGCAGTTCCCGATCCCAATACCGCAGATGGCTTTTATCCCGCATTGAGTTTTAACAGTGCGAAAACGGTCTTGGACTGGGTGAAAGACTACAACGCAGCCAATGATGGAGCGGATATCCAATTCAGAGGTCACGTACTGGTATGGCACAGTCAAGCCAGAACTTGGTTCTTTAGGGAAGGGTATTCTGCTGACGGCGCATATGTTTCCCCGGAAGTGATGAATGCCAGATTAGAGTACTACATCAAAACGGTATTTGAATACTTGGAAGCAAATGACTATGCAGATATGTTCTATGCTTGGGACGTTGTCAATGAAGCGATTAACGACAGCGGAACAGGTCTTCGTCAACAGGGCGATTGGTGGAATGTATACCGAAGCAACGAATTCATCCTCAAAGCTTTCGAATATGCAAACCTCTATGCACCGGACAACATTAAATTGTTCTACAACGACTACAACGACACCACCCCCAGTAAAGTAGCGGATATCGTAGAGTTGCTGGAGGCAGTGGAAGCAATGGAAGGCGTACCCGGCGTTAGCGGCACCAGAATTGACGGTATGGGTATGCAGGGACATTATGATATTGATAATCCCAACGCACAGCAATTTAAAGACGCAGCAATTGCATATCAGAACGCACTCGATCCGACGGATGAGATTCAGATCACCGAGTTGGATATGAAAGCGACGAGAACTTTGTCAAGCAACGGAAATGCAGCCATTTTGGCAGCGGAGCATGAAAAACAAGGTCAGCAATACGCAAGTCTTTACAATGCAATTCGTGAATTGGTTGCCGAAGGCGAAGCCAATATCACCAATATCGTTTTCTGGGGAACGCATGATGCAGATTCTTGGCTCAGAAATCCCAATCTTTCCGGGATTGGCGGTTCCGGAGACGGTAGAGAAGTATATCCGTTACCATTTGATGACAATATGCAAGCAAAACCTGCATACTGGGCATTTGTAAACCAAGGGATGCTCGCACCGGCTATTCAATCTGTTACCATAACGGAGAGTGCTGATGGCTCCTACCCCGGCGCACAGACCTATCAAATTGGTAATGTTGCTACCTTTGAACCTATCTGGGATGCGACAGGAATAAAAGTCAAAGTAACTGTACAAGATGCAACCAATGACGCGAACGATAGTGTGACATTATACATTGATGACGGATCTATCCAAACTGTTAGCGTAAACCGCAGTGAGGCAACAGAGATTGATGGCGGATACGAAGCGATCCTTAGCATGGATAAAGCAGGATTAGCGGTCACATCTTCCATGAAATTGGATGTGCAAGTCACAAATAATAACGTAATCACATCATTCAATGACATCAGAAATCTGCAAGCTGACGAAAGCGACTACTATGCGATAGGAACCTGTAAACCGTTCACCGTGATCTATACAGGAACTCCTACGATAGATGGCGCATCAGACAGTGCATGGGACGTAGCACCTGTCGTACCGTTTACGATCAATAAGAACGACGGCGGAACATTGTCAGCCAGTGCCGAAGCCCAATTGTTGTGGGATGAAGAGTATTTGTATATCTTAGCAACGGTTACAGATGATGAATTGGACAAATCCGGGACATCCGGCGGTGCTCATCTGCAAGATTCCGTGGAAATCTTCCTAGATGAGAACAACCACAAGTCCGGTACGTATGAAGCGGATGATGTTCAATATCGAATCAACTATGATAACGAAGCATCCTTTAACCCCGAAACTTGGAACACAGATAACCTAGACTTTACCGTTGTAGTAACCGATACTGGTTATGTGGTAGAAGCAGCTATCAAGTGGACCCAAATCACACCGCAACCCGGAAGCTTCATTGGTCTGGAAATGCAAATCAATGATACTGCCGACGGAGTAAGACTCGGTACTGCCAGCTGGTTTGATAATACCGGAGACGGTTGGAGTTCACCGGAAGTGTTCGGTACAGCCATGTTAGCATATACACCTGCAGATCCGATCCCTGCTCCGGAACCGACTCCAGACCCGGAACCGACACCCGACCCGGAACCGACCCCTGACCCGGAACCGACACCTGACCCGGAACCGACACCCGACCCGGAACCGGCCCCCGATCCGGGACCGGCGCCGTCAACAGGACCAGAATCGACACCAGGACAGAGCGACGACCTTGGCGAGGATATGAACGAAACTCCTCAGACATTCCTACCCAGAGGGGAAGATGGCAATCCGAATCAACATGGTATGGTAGCTGCATATGGGGAAGTGACCCTACCGGATGGTTCCAAAGCGATCGTAGATTTGAAGCCAATCTCAGCAGACACCAAGCAAGATGCCAGAGAGTACGCTGAATCAGTGACGAGCAGTGAACCATTTGCTTTCGTGGATGTCATAGTACCAGGTTATAACGGCGGAAACATTACGATTAAATTCAATTTATACGATATTTATGCGAATGATATGATCGTTGTATTCCATCTCAAACCGGACGGAACATGGGAGACCATTATTCCCGACAAGATTGAAGATGGAGCTGTCACAGTAACCTTTACATCCCTATCACCCGTAGTGTTCAGCAAGCTTTCTGCACCAAGCACTGCACAAAGTCCGAAGACCTACGACAACGGTGTGAGACCTACCGTAGTGATCTTCCTTGTAGGATTCCTATGCATAGGCACCATCTGTATGACATGGGCACGTAAGAAAAGCAAAAAGTAAATCCAACACCCCCCGGAGTAACCTCTCCGGGGGTTTTCTTTTTTGAATACTATCGCGTCTTGTCAGTAAAAATATCCTATGCTATAATACCCAAAGCAAAAACCGACAAATCACCAAAGAACTATTCCCCCCCTTTTTTTTCATTACAACTAAACGCACAAGAGGGCAGACTGCCGGATCGGAGTGTTCATGAAAGCGTTTTTGATTCTTGAAGACCAAACAGTCTTTACCGGCGTTCATATCGGAGCGCTTCGGGAAGTGATCAGCGAAATCGTATTTAATACTTCAATGGCGGGATACCTGGAAGTTTTGACAGACCCTTCCTACGCAGGACAAGCAGTATGTATGACATACCCGCTAATCGGCAATTATGGTATCTGCAAAGACGACATGGAATCCCAAAGACCTTGGCCGGATGGCTTTCTAGTAAGGGAACTCTCCCGAATCTCCAGCAACTTTCGCGCAGACGGTGAAATAGAACAATACCTCATCGAAAACGGAATCCCCGGTATCGCGGGCATTGATACCAGAAGATTGACGAAGATCCTTCGAGAAAAAGGTACCATGAATGGCATGATTACCACCAATGCCAATTTTTCTATGCAAGAAGTAATCCCTCTCCTGCAAGCCTACCGCAGTGAGAGAGTGGTCGAAAAAGTAAGCTGCGCAAGAAAATATCAAGTCCCCCCATCCCTTGCTCTTGAAGCAAATGGACCGCTCAGCGGAATGGCGAGATTTGACAAAGAAGCTTACGAGAATGGCGTTCGTGAAATGCGCCCATCCATGGTTAAGACCCTTACAGGGCAAAAAGCGGACGGTACACCGATGAAGATTGCTCTGATGGATTTTGGTGCGAAGCGCAATATTGTGACGTCGCTGACCACCAGAGGCTGTATGGTGACTGTATATCCATCTTGGACGAGCGCCGAGGAAATCTTGGCAGAGAAACCGGACGGTATCATGCTTAGCAATGGTCCGGGTGACCCATCAGAATGTACGACGATTATCAGAGAAATACGAAAACTAGCGCAAAGCGATATCCCTATTTTTGCGATCTGCCTAGGACATCAACTCATGGCACTGGCAATGGGTGCCAAAACCCACAAACTCAAATACGGTCATCGCGGCGGTAATCATCCCGTGAAAGATCTACAAACCGGCAGAGTATACATTTCATCGCAAAATCACGGTTATGTGGTCGATACCACACAATTAGATTCCTCTGTCGCAGTTCCATCTTTTCAAAACGTGAATGACGGAACCAATGAAGGTCTAGCCTACCAAAATAAATCTATTTTTACCGTACAGTTTCATCCGGAAGCTTGCCCGGGACCTCAAGATTCCGGCTTCTTATTTGATCGGTTCCTATATGCGATAAAACAGCAGCGGATGTGTGAGATGACAAAGGAGGAGCCGATATGCCCCTAAATCCAAATGTAAAGCGTGTCATGGTGATCGGATCAGGTCCGATCGTAATCGGACAGGCGGCGGAATTTGATTACGCGGGAACACAGGCGTGTCGTGCACTCAAAGAAGAAGGTGTGGAGGTCATTCTGGTCAATTCCAACCCTGCCACTATCATGACAGACAGAAATATCGCTGACAAAGTGTATATTGAGCCTCTCGTCACCAAAGTATTGGAACAGATTATTGAAACAGAAAAACCCGACAGTATACTGCCTACCCTTGGCGGACAAGCGGGGCTCAATCTGGGCATGGAATTGGAAGAGTCCGGTTTCTTGGCGGCACATGGAGTCAAGCTTCTGGGTACGACGGCAGCCACCATCCGCAACGCAGAAGGTCGGCAAGAATTCAAAGATTTAATGGAACGCATTCAAGAACCGTGCGCCGCTTCCTGTGTGGTGGACAATATTTCGGATGGGATCGCTTTTACCGAAACGATAGGCTACCCGGTGGTGCTTCGACCGGCGTATACATTGGGTGGTTCCGGTGGTGGTATCGCATATGATCGAAGAGAATTGGAAAAGATTCTGGAGAATGGGTTACGGTTGTCGCGCGTCGGTCAAGTATTGGTCGAGCGGTGTATCGCCGGATGGAAAGAAATCGAATACGAAGTGATGCGAGATAGTGCCGGGAACTGTATCACCGTCTGCAATATGGAAAACATTGATCCGGTTGGAGTGCATACAGGCGACAGTATCGTCGTGGCGCCATCCCAGACACTTTCGGACAAAGAATACCAAATGCTGCGTTCTTCCGCACTCAAGATCATTGATGAATTGCAAATCACAGGAGGATGTAACGTACAGTTTGCGCTGCATCCTACGAGCTTTGAATATTGTGTCATAGAAGTGAATCCCAGAGTCAGTCGCTCATCGGCATTGGCTTCTAAAGCGACCGGATATCCGATCGCGAAAGTGGCGGCGAAAATCGCTTTGGGTTATACCTTAGATGAGATCCAAAATGCGATTACGAAGAAGACCTACGCTAGTTTTGAACCGACATTGGATTATTGCGTAGTTAAAATTCCCAGACTACCGTTTGATAAATTTATCACAGCAAAGCGTACGCTTACGACCCAGATGAAAGCGACGGGTGAAGTCATGAGTATCGCGGACAGCTTTGAAGGGGCGTTAATGAAAGCGATTCGTTCGCTGGAACAACACGTTGACAGTCTATTGAGCTATGATTTTCGCGATGATACGAACATTGAATTGCAAAGGAAGCTAAAAATCGTTGATGATCAACGTATTTATGCGATTGCAGAAGGGATTCGCAGAGGATTTACCTATCAAGAGATTTTTGAACTAACCAGTATTGATCCATGGTTTATCGATAAGATTGCAATTTTGGTAGAAATGGAAGACGCGCTTTCACACAAACCACTCACCAAAGAATTATTAAAAGAAGCGAAACGGTTGGAGTTTCCGGATGCAGTCATCGCCAAATTGTGCGGGATAACGCAAGAAGAAATTCGTGCCAAAAGAGAGGAATACGACATTCATCCGATTTACAAAATGGTTGACACCTGCGCCGCTGAATTTGAAGCACAAACGCCTTACTATTACTCCGTTTACCCGGCATTGTATGACGATGTACAAGAATGTGAAGCCAAACAATCCTGTTCGGAGCAAGAGACCGCGCCGAACAAGGTGTTGGTCTTAGGTTCGGGTCCGATTCGCATCGGACAAGGGATCGAATTTGATTACTGCTGTGTTCACGCGACTTGGGCATTTTCGCAAGAAGGCTATGAAACGATCATCATCAATAACAATCCGGAAACAGTCAGTACCGATTTTGATATTGCAGATAAGCTTTATTTTGAACCTCTCACGGCGGAGGATGTCGAGAGTATTGTCAAGACAGAGGGACTTTCTACCATCTACGGCGCAGTGGTACAATTCGGCGGACAGACTGCGATCAAGTTGACCAAGAGTCTGATGGAAATGGGGGTTCCGATCTTGGGAACCAAAGCAGAAGACGTGGATGCAGCGGAAGATAGAGAGTTATTTGATAAAATATTAGAGCAAACGCAGATCCCGCGTGCGGCAGGCGGTACCGTCTATACTGCGAAAGAAGCCAAGGAAGTCGCCAATCGCTTGGGTTATCCGGTTCTGGTGCGCCCCTCATATGTGCTTGGCGGGCAGGGGATGCAGATCGCGATTTGCGACGAAGACATCGAAGAATTCATGGAGATCATCAATCGTATCGCGCAAGATCACCCCATCTTGGTGGATAAATATCTACAAGGCAAAGAGATCGAAGTGGACGCGGTCTGCGACGGGGAAGACATCTTGATTCCCGGTATTATGGAACACATTGAGCGCTCCGGCGTTCATTCCGGCGATAGTATCTCTGTTTATCCGGCACCGACCATTAGTATGCAAGTGAAAGAAAAAATCGCGGAGTACTCTCGACGACTGGCGCAAGCGCTTCATGTGAAGGGGTTGATCAACATCCAGTTTATCGGTGTGGGAGAGGATGTTTATGTGATCGAAGTCAACCCAAGATCTTCCAGAACAGTGCCCTATATCAGTAAGGTAACGGGGATACCCATCGTAGATCTGGCGACGCAAGTCATTTTAGGGAAAACCATTCGAACGCTGGGATATACACCGGGATTACAACCAGAGAGTCCCTATTTTGCAATCAAGATGCCGGTATTTTCTTTTGAAAAAATCAGGGGAGCGGAGATCAGTTTGGGACCCGAGATGAAATCGACCGGGGAATGTTTGGGGATCGCAGTTGATTTTAAAGAAGCCTTGTTCAAAGCATTTTTGGGTGCGGGAGTCAATTTACCCAAACACAAAAATATGATCATTACCGTAAAAGATTCAGACAAAGAGGAAGCTTGTGCGATCGCGAAACGCTTTGAAGCGTTGGGATACACGATTTACGCAACGCGCAACACTGCAGCGATTTTTCGCCAAAATGGGATAGCGGTACGCAAAGTGAATAAGATCGCGGAAGAATCTCCGACCATCATGGATCTGATCCTTGGACATCGGATTGATTTGGTGATCGATACCCCGACGCAAGGGAGAGACAAATCTCGGGATGGATTCTTGATTCGTCGTACTGCCATCGAAGCGGGAGTTACGTGTCTCACCTCTCTTGACACGGCGCAAGCGTTGGTCACCAGTCTGGAGAATCGGCACGTCGGCTTAACTCTTGTAGATGTGGCTTCTTTATAACTTGTATGAATCGGATTTATTTGTCTATAATGAAAGATATCGGAAGAGAAGTATTGGTACCATTTTGTATGAGGGATAATCCAATGTCATTTATGGAAGGATTTAAGAGCTGATTCTTTGCCGCTTTGCTCCCCTCGGCTCTGTGCGGTTCGTCCGGGATACATTGCCTTGAAACGTAGATCGGCGAATGTGTGAATTGTAACAGTAGAAGGTAAGTACATGATATTGGGAATGGTCTGTAACGATTGATAGCAATCAGTTTTGATATAACAGGAGGAAGTATATGAGAGAAGAAACGTATCCGTTTGTGATGCAGCCTCTACCCTATGAGTATAACGCGTTAAGTCCCGTGATCGAAGAGGAAACCCTCCACATCCATCATGGCAAGCATTATCAGACGTATGTAAACAACTTAAACGCCGCTTTAGCGGACTACCCGGAGATGCAAAAGCTAAGTCTCAAAGAGATCCTACGAATGATCACCAAATTACCGCCCACGATACAAACAGCCGTACGCAATCAAGGTGGTGGTGTGTATAATCACCAAATGTATTTTGATTCTATGAAAGCACCGATCGGACAAATGCCTACGGACGCTTTGGAAGCAGCCATTGAGCGAGATTTTGGTAGTTTTAATCAATGGAAGGAAGAGATGAAACAAGCCGCCCTTGCGCAATTTGGTTCGGGATGGGCGTATCTGGTAGCGGACGCAGCCGGAACCCTTTCGATCGTGAAAGTCGCCAATCAAGATGTACCGGATCTGGCAGTTTACGAACCGCTACTTCCTTTAGATGTCTGGGAACACGCTTATTATCTACAATATCGCAATCGACGCGCAGAGTATATCGATGGCTGGTTTCGCTTGATTAATTGGAAAAAAGTCGCGAAACGCTATGAGCAGCAAAAAGCTATGTAACATTCGGGAGTATGGTAACCCATGAACGTGATATCCTTTCAAAAAGAGACGGATGAGATCATAACGGAGAATGCGAAACGGATTTTGCAGTCGGGAAAGCCTCCCCGATTGCTGTTACATAGTTGCTGTGCGCCGTGCTCCTCCTATGTTTATCCGTATTTACAGTCTTTTTTTCAGATTACCGGATTTTATGACAATCCCAATATTATGCCCGCAGAAGAATATGAGAAGCGTTACCGTGAATTGGAACGCTTATGTACAATCTACAACGAGCGAGTGCAAGAAGGAGATGGGAAATACCCCATCCTATTGCAAAAAGTGGAATACGCGCCGGAGCGCTTCTACGATAGGGTACAAGGATTGGAAGACCTTCCGGAAGGAGGCAAGCGGTGTGAAGTATGCTTTGCGCTGCGATTGGAAGCCGCCGCGATGGAAGCGCGGTACGGTGGTTATGAATATATGGGTACGACTTTGACGGTAAGTCCGCACAAAGATGCCACGATCATCAATGAGATCGGTATCGAAATTGCGAAGCGTTACAATATCAAATGGTTGACGGCAGATTTTAAGAAAAGAGACGGCTATCTAAAGTCCATACAAGCGTCCAAGCAATATCATTTATATCGCCAATCATACTGTGGATGTTTGTTTGAATCAGAAAACGAAGTACGCAATTAGCGTTGGAGGAGATATCTATCGTTTCTTAAGGAAAGCAAGTTTGAAAGTAAGGAAACTTTCAAACGCCTTGATTACAACGCGCGCCACCTACGCGCAGACGGGAATAAGTTTGAAAGTAAGAGAACTTTCAAACGATTTGATTGATACGCGTGCCGTTGGCACGCAGACGGGAATAAATATGAAGAAGTTACTGGAATTGTTGTCAATAGAACTGGGTGATGCGTTTCAAGCTGCGGGATATGAGAGTGAATATGGGAAAGTGACCGTTTCCAACCGCCCGGACTTGTGCGAATTTCAGTGTAACGGTAGTCTGGCATTGGCAAAGCGGTATAAGAAAAATCCTCTTTTGATCGCGCAGGATATTGCAGCACAGTGTCAAAATAGTATTGTATGGGAGAGCGTGGAAGCCGTTATGCCGGGCTTTCTCAATTTAATAATCTCGCCTTGTTATTTGACCGATTATTTGAACAAAATGCAAGAGGATCCCCATTTTGGCGTTGAACGTCAAGGAGAAGCCAAAACGGTAATCATTGATTATGGCGGTGCGAACGTAGCCAAACCGTTGCACGTTGGGCATATTCGTCCTGCCATCATCGGCGAATGCATCAAGAGACTCTACCGTTTTGTAGGACATAAGGTCATCGGCGACGCTCATCTGGGGGATTGGGGTTTACAGATCGGATTGGTCATTGCCAGTCTTCGAGAGCGTGATCCGTTGCTTCCTTATTTTCAAGAAGGTTACGAAGGAGAATACCCGCTTGAGCCGCCTTTTTCGGAAAAGGAATTTGATGAAATGTATCCGGCAGCAAGCGCCAGATCCAAAATAGATCCGGAATTTCGCGCGGAAGCCATGTCTGATACCCTGAAACTCCAAGAAGGGGATAAAGGGTATATGGCTTTATGGCGACATATCATGCAGGTGTCGGTGAAAGGAATCAAGGAGAATTACGCGCAACTCAAGGTGGATTTTGATCTTTGGAAGGGAGAGAGCGATGTGCGGGATCTGATTCCCGATATGGTCAGCTATCTGAAAGAAGAAGGTTACGCATATCTGAGTCAAGGTGCTTTGGTGGTGGATGTGAAAGAACCGACCGATACCAAAGAAATCCCTCCTTGTATGATCTTAAAATCTGACGGAGCGGCATTATATCCGACCACGGATTTGGCGACGATTTTGGAAAGAATGAATTTGTACAATCCGGACGAAATCATCTACATGACGGACAAAAGACAAGATTTGTATTTTGAGCAAATCTTCCGCTGTGCGAAAAAGACGAAGATGGTGAAGCCACAGACGCAGCTTCGGTTTCTTGGATTTGGCACCATGAACGGCAAGGACGGCAAACCATTCAAGACCAGAGACGGCGGGGTCATGCGTTTGCAGGATCTCATCGCGGAAACCAAGAACGAAATGTATCGCAAGATCCGTGAAAATCGCGACAGCGATGAAAAAGAAGCTTGGGATATCGCTCAAGTGGTCGCGATCGCCGCGTTGAAGTACGCAGATATGTCCAATCAAGTATCCAAAGATTACTCTTTCGATATCGATCGATTTACATCTTTTGAAGGCGACACAGGTCCCTATATCTTATATACGATCGTGCGTGTGAAATCGATTCTGAGTAAATACAAAGCACAGGGTGGTAATTTAGCGGAAGTCACTTTGCAAGTGCCGACAGATCATCTGCAAAAGCAATTGATGATTCGGCTTGCTGCGTTTCATGCGACGATCGAAAATGCGTGTACAGAGTTGGCGCCTCACAAGATATGTGCGTATATTTATGAATTGTCCAATGTTTTGAATCAATTTTACCATGGAACCAAAATTCTTTCAGAAACGGATCAAGGTAAGAAAAGTTCTATGCTTGCGCTTTTATTGTTCACGAAAGAAATATTAGAGACTTGTATTGATATTTTGGGCTTTTCCGCTCCGGAAAAGATGTAATGCCTTCGCGGGCGACTACCAAGCAGCAGGTGAGTTGCCCGCGAGTAAGGCTTCGAAGGGACATTCGCTGTGAATCAATGTCATTTACTTAAGACTTCTGAATACAATTGCCAACTACGGAATGCGGCACAGAATCAGTTCTTTTTTCAGCTTGGTGGTGCTTTAAACCTTAAGTAAATGACATTCGCTTTGAATAGTAACATCCGTCATCATATCCCCTTGAGGCTGTGATTGATCTTTCGCTCCACAAACTGGATCCCTTTGTAAAACCCCATGGCGATGATGCACAACAAGATGATACTGGTGATGACCATGTCGAGTTGGAAGACTTGGGAACCATAGATGATCAAGTACCCGAGTCCTCGTCTGGCAGCGAGGAATTCTCCGATAATGACTCCGACAAGCGCCAAGCCGATGTTGACTTTGGTCGTGGAGAGCATGATCGGTACCGAGCCGGGGAGCACGACTTTGCGAAACGCATCTTTCTTGCCACCGCCTAAGGTATAGATCAAGGTGACTTTTTCGGGGTCAACTTGTCGAAATCCCGTATAAAAACTGATGATGGAGCCAAAAAGAGCAACGGAAATACCGGCGACGATGATCGTTTTAGCACCTGTACCGAGCCAAACGATAAAGAGTGGTGCCAACGCAGATTTTGGAAGACTATTTAATATCACCAGATAGGGTTCAAGTACTTCTGACAACTTTGCGGAATGCCAAAGCAAGGTGGATAGGAGCAGGCTAATCCCAAAGACCAGAAGGAAGCTGGCTATGGTTTCCCACAGGGTAATGCCAATGTGCATCAATAAGGAGCTTTTGAGGCTTAATCGCCAAAAGCACATGGCTACTTTACGTGGGCTTGCGAAGAAAAAGCTATCGATCCAGCCAAACGTGGCACTGAGTTCCCAAAGGGTCAAAAACGCCGCAAAAACAAAGAAGCGTAAGAAGGTGACTTCTACGCGGTGTCTTTTGTGTTTTTTCAAGAATTCTTCTTGTTTCGTCAGCTTATGTCGCGCTTCCTTCATTGGTCAATTCCTCCCATAGCAGATTAAAATACATTTGAAATTCAGGTGTTTTTCTGGCAGCCAAGGGGCTGTCGTCCGGAAGGGATAGATGGATTTCCACTTCTTTTTTGACCACAGCGGGACGGCTTGACAGGACGATGATGCGATCTGCCAGACTGATTGCTTCGGACAGATCATGGGTAATGAGAATCACGGTCTTTCCTGTCTTGCAAATTAATTTACAGATGTCAGC
>JAISHZ010000047.1 GCA_031262285.1 Lachnospiraceae bacterium
TGCTCTTCCGATCTCGACATGATAGCCTCGTTAACTTCATCCAACTTTTTGTACGATAACAAGGCCAACCCATCCGGATAAGGATCTTTTTCGTCTGCAACGGAATCCTCTCCCAATCCAATGATATAGTGAAAATTCCCTTGGACTTTTTCTTTTACTTTTTCATCAAAGAAAAATCCTTGTTTCTGTACCCGAAAGTAATCTCCTTCTCCATGGTAAACTTGGTGCAGCTCATGTCTGATTCTCGTAAAAAGGAGAAAGGCGTTGATGAGGTTCTTACCGATAGGTATTGGCATAAGACTCAACTGCATCAATTCGCTGATTCGCTCTATGGTGCTATCTCCCTTTATGGGAAAGCAGATGCTAAGTCTTTGTATACAAAGCGTGATATACCGTAAATATGGCGTTTTAATGTCATAAGTTCCCCCTTCTATCATGAAAACCAATTTTTGCAATTGTAATTGATCTGCGATTTTGCTTGGTATCATATGCAACTTCAAAGACTGGATATGTAGCTTTTTCTGATTGATAAAATCTGCCTCTACGCCGTCTTCACCCTCTAATCCCATCGGAATCATCCGGATATCACGAATTTCTCCGCCTTGTTTCGAAATATTCATTTTCACAACTGACTCGGGCGTAATTGCTCCTCGATTTCCACCATTGATCCATCCAAAATCCATATCAAAAAGAGGTTTTGCGCCTCTTCGCAATGGGTGTGTTTGATTTATTTCCCCTTGCAAGACTCTTAGAACACTAATAAGCGTCAATGAATATTGGATAATTCGGCCTCGGTCTGTTACTGACCCCATAATACCCACGTCCAGATCCGAACCGGGTGCCAATTCTCTTCTGCCAAACCCTCCTGCCGAGTAAAGAGCCATCGGCTCTAATGGTCCCCCCATCAATTGAAAACCGATTTTCATTGCCATACGAAAAACTTCTTCTCCGATCATGGTTATATCTTCCATTCTCTCAATCATCTGATCATTTCTTGTCACATCCTCTAATCGTTCTTGAATCTCTTTTGCCTTTTTTGCAATATCCAAATAGTTCTTAATAAGTGTGCTGTCTGTAGCATTCGGTCCTTCAATCAATTCCCTTGCCGATTCACTCACCACTATTTCCGGAAGGGAAACCTTTTTGAGCAGTACTTCTTGATACGCAATACAAGCTTTTAAAAGCTCGGGTACATTTTTCTCATCCTTCGGAATCGCTTTCAAGGCAAATATGATTTTACTGATGGTTACGATTGGGTTGGGCGCCTCTGCTGTGACCAGCGCCATGAATGCTTCCGGTTGCGAGGTGTCTAATTTCAATACTTCTTCCGTTCGCGTTTCTGCCTCTATGACCACTCTGGTGATCTGTACCGGTACTCTCTGAACGATTCCGGAAGCCTTTGGAAGCGGAGCTATCATGGTATTCTTCTTTTGCACGATGGTTGGCTTTTGATTCCTATGTATGTGTACAAGCATCCGCTTAGGTCACCTCCCGTCTTGAAAAGCCAAAATCGATTCGCTTTGATATCGCTGTCTAATCTCATTATTTTGTGTATTCCAAATATTTACATTCCCCGCTTGTCAGAGATTTACCCTGTTTGCGGTAACAATATTTGATCGCTTCTGCCACATCACGATTGCAAAGCCCTCTTCGATTCCCTGCTGCCAGAAATGCTGCCGTCAGAAGCACCTCCTTGATGTTACTGCCCGATAGTTCATACGCAGAAGAAAAATAGGAGCAATCAATCTCTTCTTCACACGGCACTTTATCCGGTAGTAAACTTTGAAAAAGCAACAGACGCGTCCTTGCATCCGGAAAGGTAAAAGGGATCAAAAATTGGATTCTACGTTTGAACGCATCGTCAATATTGTGAATAAAGTTGGTCGCAAGGATAACGATTCCTTCGTATTCCTCAAACCGTTTCAACAGTTGCCCGCTAATGCTGTTCGCGTTCCTGTCATTCGCATCTTTGACTTGCGTCCGCTTCGCAAAGAGCGAATCCGCTTCGTCAAAAAACAAGACACCATTTAATTGTTTCGCTCGTTGAAATAGATCTTCAATGTTTTTTTCTGTTTCTCCGATATATTTACTCAATAGTGCGGACAAGTTGATCTGATATAGGTCTAATCCCAAAGTGTTTGCCACCACACTTGCCGCCATCGTTTTGCCTGTCCCCGGATTGCCATAAAAGACTGCACTAACCCCTCTCCCATACGGCATTTTTTGATAAAATCCCCAATCCAATCCTACTTTCTTGCGGTACCGCACGCGATCACACAGAAGTTTCAAGGACTCTTTCTCCGATCTCTCTATAATCAAATCCTCCCATGCAAATGAGGTTTTGATCAAATCCGCCAACCCTTTGAGTCCTTCTTTTCCACTATTTTGAACCGCCCACGCGATATCCTTTGCGCATAACTGTTCTCGCCCCTCCATCATTGCTCTGTAGTGCGCCACTCTGGCAACATCGCCGATTTCCTTGACTGTTAAGGAATACTTTCCCGCAAATTCTTCCGCATAGTTTCCTTCCTCCATCGGAACATAGAGTTCCTGCATTTCCCACAAAACCTGTTTTTGTGCCAAGTCCGGATAGTCGATTGCCATACGCAGTCTACCCTCCGCGAACCCGCCCAGTCCTGCTCCCTTCTCATCCGTGATGAGTAAGAGAAAATCACCGGCTTCCTGTACGCTCTCCCAGAATATGCGTTTGGCTTGCGCTTCCTCTGCTTCCTGCTCCGGTACATTTGCTTCTACACACAATAGAGCATCCGTCAGAGCCAGATAGGCACGCAATTTCTCTCCTGACCACTCCTCTGTCGCATAAGACAACGCCGCCGCTGTATTGAAAAAGAATAAATTTTTCCCAATGTTACGCGCAAAATGCTTTGCAAGAAAATGTCTGCCATTACCGGCATGACCCTCTAAGGAAACCATAAATCTTTGAACTCTTCCGCAACATTGTTCGCGCTTTCTGCGCAGATAACCAGTATACCACTCTACCAACGTATCCACCTGTCGACTCCGGATTTGCAACTGCGGCAATTCTTCATTATGATAAAAAAGGCGTCCAAGTTCCGGATGAAATGACGGCAAATCTACGTTATCCAACAAATAAGAGATCAAATAAGGTTCTACGCTAAGACTATCCGCATACCGTGTTCCCGCTTTTCGCGTCCGAAATATGGCTTTATAATTTGCTTGATCTTCCAAGAAGCAGCCTATCTCTTGTTCATTCCGTGATTCAAAAAGCCGATAAATCGCCAAGACAAGCCCTTTCGTTGGCTGCGTTAACGCAACATCATCTTGTAAAGAAGCGTAGACACGCTCATAACTCCTGTTAAACTCCGTCGAAAGCGCAGCAGTCACAGCATAAAGCAGCAATTTTGACAGCGCAAAGGTTTGCGAAAAGCGACCCAATCGCGTTGCTACGCTACTTTCCTCACTATTTCTGTTGAAACCCGACTTTTTCCTCTTCGTTCTCTCACCATCGTTCCATCCTATTTGATTCTTCCCAAACGCCAATTCCCCCCAGACACGGCTCTCAATATGCTC
>JAISHZ010000069.1 GCA_031262285.1 Lachnospiraceae bacterium
GATCGATCTTTTTTCAACTCCTGTTGAATTTCTTTTAACACCGGTCGATCACAAGTATGACATTCGACCATCTTGTTCACGACGATCGCATAAGCAAAGAAATCGCGGTATAAACGAACTTCATTTAACAATTCGGGATGATTGCATTCAATATACGCAATCATATCGCGCATCATCAGATAACGATCTTTTTCTTTCGGACTGTATTTTTGCTTCGTAATGGACGTTGTATTAATATTGTAAAAATATTTCGTTTGATGTAAATAAACAATCTTTGGCGACTGGAAAAGCAGACGATATTGCACAGCTTGATCTTCGTATATCTTGCCTTCCGGAAAACGGACGTTATCAAATAAAACACGACGATATATCTTATTCCACATAGCCATAGAAAAGCGCCCATATACCGTAACTGCAGTGCGAAACGCTTCTGTGGGGGTAAGAATCTCTACTTCACTTGTCTCGGGAAGGGCATCCGGACGATTCGGTTTGGTCTCAAAGCAGTAAGCGTAATTGCATACCCCCATCATGGCATCATTTGCTTCGCACAACGTCAACAGACTGGAAAACATATCCTTTGCGATAAAATCATCACTATCAACAAAAGACAAATACTTTCCGCTCGCCACATCGATCCCGGCATTTCTGGCACCGGAAAGCCCTTTATTCTGCTGATGAATCACCTTAATGCGAGAGTCACGCAACGCATATTCATCACAGATCGTGGGACAACCATCAGGAGAACCATCATCGACAAGGATCAGTTCAAAATCGTGAAATGTCTGAGCCAAAATGGAATCTAAGCAAGTATGCAGATATTTCTCAACCCGATAGACCGGAACAATACAGGATAAGAGGTTGCTCATTGGATTCCCATCTGCCCATTAAGGCGGCTGTGTTGTGCACTGACTGTTTCACTATTTTGGGTAATTATCGGAAGAATTGTCAAATTAAATTCTAATACCTTAAAAATCGAAATGCCGCCCATCGTACCAAAGATACACACCTCTATTGCCTTCTTTTTCATAGGCAGGAGGATCAGCGATGGTATGAGCGATATGAGCTGCGGATTCCTCAGGCGACAAGTCCGCTTTGGGTGGCGCAGGACGCGTTTGCACCCAACCGGGATGAATCGCCAATACGCGGTAACCATACTTAGGAGCCAATCGCCTTTGCAACGTAACACACGCAAAGTTCAGTGCAGCCTTTGCCATCCCATAATCGATACCATCATCACGCCAACAACGCCCCATACTTCCGGCCTCCGAGGTGATCGCGACAAGCTTTGCACCCTCTGCAAGATGTGGTAAAAATACTTTTACAATACGAAGAAACCCTACCGCATTGACATCGTAAGCATTCAACATATGCTCCGTATCACAACCCTCATCAATCGCCTTGTTGCCGTTATTGTTGGTAGCGGTAGCATTACTGATGATAATATCCAGTTTCCCGCTGTCCGCAACAACCTTTGCAGCTTTTTCTACCGACTCCGGATTGGTGACATCCATCTCCACACCGATGAATCGATCGCCCCATTCTTCCCGCAAAGTATCAAAATGTGCCTGTTTGATATTGCGGCAACTACCGAACACCCGAAATCCATCAGCCAGATACTTTTTCGCCAGTGCGACCCCCAAACCCATCTCTCGTGATAGACCGGTTATCAATACTGATTTCATCATTACTCCCATCTGCGCCATAAGCGCGTGTTAATTAGGGGAAGTTCCCTTACCTTCAAACTCCGCGCCGTTAATCCCTTTGATAAATCGACAAGGAAGACGCCTGCATTTTGCTGTAGTATAGCAAAGTCTTCCGCCAAATTCAAGCTTTTCTGCTTGCGGGATAGGGAATCTATGGGTATAATGTGAAAATAACAAATACCAAAAACCAAATACAGATAACTAAGGTGCGCATATGAAGGGAATTTGCTTTTTGATCGGCGATATGAGCAGGAGCGGTGGAACAGAGCGTGTCACGGCACAAGTTTCGAAGCTTTTGCGTGAAGAATATAGAGTGCATATCTTATCTGTACAAACACAAGACGACACATTCTTCTATCCGGTATCGGACAATGTCAAAACAGACAAAATACGCAACCATCCACGCAAGAACATCCAACGAACTGTGCTATCTTTCGGATCCATACTCAGATACCTCATACGTTATGTGCGAAAGAATCAAATCGACATCATCGTGGACGTGGACAGTATTTTGGACATCTTTTCATTACCGGTAAAACTATTTCACAAAGTGAAAGTCGTTTCATGGGAACATTTTCCGTTTGGAGCTAAAGTCGGCACCGGGTTTCGTCCTATCGTTGCCCGTTTGAGCGCACGCTATGCCGATGCTTGCGTGGTCTTGACGAAGACAGATTACGAAAAGCATAACGCACACTCCAAAGGACACCGTCCGATTATCTATATTCCGAATATGGTCTTTCCCACAGAGTCTCTTCCAAACAAAGACTCCAAAAGAATCTTAAGCATAGGACGCTTAACGCAAGAAAAAGGATTTGACTATTTGGTCGAAGTGGCCAAAACACTGCTTCCCAAATACCCCGACTGGGAATGGATCATCGTAGGAGAGGGAGAAGAAAGAGAATTCTTAACCGCGAAGATCAAGGAATACCACCTTGAGAACAGACTCCATCTGGTCGGCAGACAACGCAATGTCGAAAGCTATTATGAAAGCAGTGCGATATATGTCATGACATCCCGCTTTGAAGGAGCGCCGATGGTACTCTTGGAAGCCTTGGGATATCACCTGCCGGTGGTTAGCTTTGATTGTGCTACGGGACCCGCAGAGATGATCGAAGAGGGAAAATGCGGATATCTGATTCCCTGCTTTGATGTCGCATTCATGGAACGCCGCTTGGAAGAATTGATCACCCATCCCGATACAAGAGTAGCATTTTCGCAATCTTCCTTGATCAAACTGACACCCTTTTTGCAAGACTCCGTTCACCATAAGTGGAGATCCTTATTGGAGGAATTGCTGTGAAACACAATTTCAAATATAGCATTATCATTCCCCATTATAATCGCCCGCAGCTGCTGGCAAAGCTACTGGCTACCATCCCTAAAGATCCCTCGATACAAGTCATCGTGGTAGATGATAACAGCACGAAGGACACTACAATACTAACCCAAGTAATCCAAGAAGACAATCGCTGTGAATACTACCGCAACAGCTCGGGACATCAAAGCGCGGGTGCGTGTCGAAATGAAGGACTTCGCCATACAACAGGAGAATGGGTACTATTTGCCGACGCAGATGATGTCTTTTTGCCACACTTTTTTGAGACCATTCAACGATTCTACACCGCAAAAGAAGATGTCATCCTCTTTATGCCCACCAGCATAGAAGAAGATACGCAAATGCGTTCCGATCGCCATATCCTGTGGGAAAAAGCCATAGAAGACTACCTTACACACAAAACCCCGGAGAATACAGCATATCTGCGATACAATTTCAATCCACCATGGTCTAAGATGATCAAAAGAGACCTCATCGAAACCCACCAACTCACCTTTGCAGAAACGCTGGTATACAATGACCTACTGTTTGCCGCCAAATTAGGCTGTGCCTTACGAACCTTTCAGGTGACCAAAGAACAAATCTACTGCGTCGTCAAAAACAAAGGATCCCTTTCTACATTAAGAAGCCAAGCTGTTTTTGACATCCGCACCCAAGCTTTCCTAGAATGCTACTGCTACCTAAAAGAACATCTACCCAAAAACGAATTTCGCTCCATCCAAACGAGAGGTGCCCAACACCTCATGGAAGCACACATGAACCATCTCCCCATTCGCCAAATATGGAAAATCTACCGACTTTTCCGCAAAAACAAAGTAAAAATGATCCGTTCCGATTACCTTAATCCCATCTGGCTCCTAAAAGCCATCACCCAAAGACGAACACTACGCAAGACCTCAGAAAAATGTGACACCCCATTTGTACCCAAATCATAGCCATAACGGTCCGTTACTATTCACGCGCAATGTCAGTTACTTAAAGGTTTTAGGCATCGACAAACCTAAAAAAAGCAGATTAAATGCCGCTTCCTGTAGTTGGCATTTGTATCAGAAGTACTAAGTAACTGACATTGAATCACGGGTTCACCGATCTACGTTTATAGCTTATCGATGCACAGAACTGCACAGAGCCG
>JAISHZ010000076.1 GCA_031262285.1 Lachnospiraceae bacterium
TCTTCGATTAAATAGCCGTCAGGGAAATTCTCATCATTTCGTTCAAAAGTATAGAGTTTTGCGTGTGGTATTTTATATTCATCAAGCTTTCGGACGACAAAGGGTATCTTGCCGTCTTCTGGCCAATCACGCTTAGCATAGATCTTAAAAATGTAATTTTGCGTTTCTGTTTCAATTTTATAAACTTGATTATTGGGGACGTTATCAAATTTAGACATCGAGCATACTTCCTTGCTTATTTTCGCCTCGAATGTTTTTTTGATTATGCTTTTGTCCATTTAAGTGTCAACTCCTTTCGCTTAATCAGGCAATAACTTTATCTTTCATTTCGCTGACTACATCATCTCTCTTTCAAATAGTCTAATATGTCAATAGCGGTGAGATTTTGCACTCTTCCTCGCCATCGTAATTCATTGCGTAAGCTATCACGTAAACGCTGTCGTCAATGATAATCATGCTCGCCATATTGCGTAGTTTCATATAAGAACCTCAAAGCGAGCGACAGCATAGTTATTCCAGTTAGGCATTTTTCAGTTCCTTCCTCATCTGCTCAATAAACCACAGATAATCGTCGTAATCCTCATACGGCGGTGGTTCATTATTACAAGCGGAGTAATTCTCGCTTTGCGCCGCTTTGATAAACGACGAATACTGATAATGAAAGCTTCCGCAGCGCTTTTCGTTGGATAAATCCGCCGTCATCCGGCAATCGGGCTGACCATGAGGATTGATGATATTGCTATCTGTTTCTACTAATCCGTATTTATGGTAAAGACTCCTTAAAGGTCGCTTTCAAACTCTTGATTAGATGTCCGCTAAAGCGGGCGCCAGACGCGCGAAAAGTCACGCGCGAGCGCCGAGATGGGTGTTGAATCACGAAGTGTAACGAATGTGTCGATTCACCCACCAACGTTTTCGGCAAGTCAGAATAGCCATAAAAACTTCCTTGACAAACTTCTCCGGAAGGTGTGATATGGAATATCGTATTTGACAATATCTACACCATTCCAGCTTCCTATTATCGATGGGCGGTGCAAGGGCTACGCCTTTTATTACCCGTACCGCCAAAGGGCTTCAATTCGATCTAACCGCCAACAATACTGCTATGATAAAAATCCATATGTTTACTCAACTACTCAGATTTCGTAAGTGTAAAACTCTCCGCTTATAATCGGCGTTACGGACAAGTTATAGCCGGAAGGCTTGCCTTTCATATAAAAATCAATAGTGCGAATGTTAGCAGCATGGGTCACGACAAGGAGAGTTTTTTCCGGCGTATTGGTTAATCAACATATCACATCAAACAAATCCTTTGGCAAATCATTTATTGATATTGTTTCATCTGGATTATCTGTGTGTGGCTTGATTGCTTTTTCAGTCCATGTCACGTCATGCCATTTACAGAACTTATAACCGACCTTACGGTAAGTTCCGACAGGAGTAAAACCATACTTTTTATGAAACCTACTGCTTTTTTCATTGGGAACAGCATATCCAACGGCGACGCCCTGGCGGTAAGCATACCATTTGCTTATCGCCCAAACTTTTTATGGCTCTGACGCGGGCTTTCTTTTCTCAAAGCCGAAAAACAGGACTTTCCCATCTTCGGTTACATCAAATTTACTCGGATTATCTTGGTCGTCCCATTTTCTCGCAAACTGGTGTAGTCCCGCAGGATACATAGAGATTTTAATTTCACCATTGCACCTATAGTAATCCAAATGATTTCCGTTGCGACGAACTTCAATTTTATGCTCCAAATATGTTCCTTCATATAGACTCGCTTCTTCTTCGGTGAGAGCGGTTTCGGCAATTCGTTGCGGTGATTTGTATTTGCTTTCAAAATATATGTCGCGAATAGCATCACCGATTCGATAGTGATTTCCGCACTCTTGATTCGCCATCACAACCATGCAAACATCTTCATCGAAAAAGTATTGAATATATGTCATTACGCCAAAATGGTCTCCGCCGTGGTAATATCTGTCCTTTTCGTTTGTCTTGTCATGATTTAACCCGTAGCAATACCCATTCAGATGCTCTTCAAAAAACAATTTGTATGCTGAGTCCGAAAGAAGCTGCTTGTTTTTTAAGCATCTGTACCATGTCATCAAGTCGCGGCAATTGGATACCACAGCACCTGCTCCAATGCTGAATTTTTCGTTATAATACAGACAACGGACGGGGATGTCGCCCCTCATTTGATATGGAAAAGCTTTACCTTCGATGATGTTTAACCCATCATCCAGAACCGAATTATCCATTCCCAAAGGTTTAAAGATATAATCGGACAGATATTCACCAAATGAAAGCCCGCTTATGTTTTCAACAATCCAAGCAAGGATGTTATATCCGGCGTTGTTATATTCAAATTGTGAGCCGGGCGTAAAATGTACCGGCTTATTTATATATTGATCGAAATAATCTTTCCGGCAATAGGTAAACCGGTTGTATTCGCCAAAAAAATAATCTTCCCAATTATAAAATTGTTTAAGGCCGGATGTGTGCAACATCAGATGATGTGGTGTGATTCGATTGTCAATTTGTAATTCTTCCGGTAAATAGTTATTGGCAGGTTTATAAATATCAATTAACCCTTTATCGTATAATTGCATGATAGAAAAAGCTGTGAATTGTTTGGAAATAGACCCGAGTGAAAAGCAGGTTCCCATCGTGTTATCAATGTTAAACTCGCGACAAGCTTTACCCGTAGCCGATTCAATAACCGGTTGGCTGTTATGATAAATGCCGATAACACCCGAAAACGGCCATATCTCAAGATATTCATTTATATATTTTTTCAAGAGTTTGATTGTTTCCATAGTACTGTACCCTCCTTGACCTTTTCATCCGATCAATAACCCATGCATACTGGCAACTTTTGACGCATCGGCTCTGGTGCATTCTATTATATTGATTTTCGTTGCGACGAAATTGTGTTCAATGGAGAAATTTTCGTTAAGGATCACGACTTATGTTACGCGCTGATGGTAGTCGCTGTTGGGGAATTGAAGGTAGATTCTGGTGTACTCTCCTACTTTGGACCTCGCGGTGATTGTAATGCCTAACTTGTTGCAGAGTTTGCGGCATAGGTAGAGTCCGATACCGGTAGATTTCACACGATCGCCGGTGGTAGTATCCCTGCCGTTCGTTCCAGTATAGCCTTTCTCAAAGATGCGGTCAAGGTCATGTTCCGGGATGCCAATCCCTTGGTCTTCCACACAAAGTTGCACCCCTTGCGGAAGTGGTTTGGCCATAAATCGTATAAAAACAACATCTTCTTTTTTGTATTTGATGGCGTTTCGTAATATTTGGCGTAAGATAAAATCTAACCACTTGCGGTCGGTTGGTACGCTTAGCTTGAGTGGTTCTTGGGGGAAATCGAATTCTACATTGATATGTTCTTCGATATAGAGTTGCATGTGTTGATGTAAAGTATGAGCTATGACTTCTTCTAGTATAACGGGTGCAATTATATAATC
>JAISHZ010000083.1 GCA_031262285.1 Lachnospiraceae bacterium
TTCTTAGGGCAGCGCCCTAAGGGTTTTGCACTTAAACTGTCTCGAATTATCACTATTTTCAAGGCTCGCGAGAGCTTTTTTCTTGATCTTGGGTTTTCATAGATTACTTTACACTACCATTTTTGGTTTGACGACCGCAAGTGTATCCACAATCCCTACAATGTCATTCGACAAAAAGTCGAGCCGTTTGCCGAGACGAACGCTTTCCTCCAGCCGCTCGGTTAACTGATGGAGTATAACTCGAATTGTGGACAGGGCGGTGATTTCTGCGTCGATTTCGGATATGTTCGCCAAAAATACATCAATCGCTTTTCTTGCGTCGCCGTTTTGAAGAATATCCGAAATGCTTTTCAGCGGGATTCGCAGTTTGCGCAGGACAATTATCTGCCGCAGCCGATTCAGCGTGTCGTCCGAATAGACCCGATAGGCATAATCGTCTGCCCGTTCGCTTTTTATCAGCCCGATTTGCTCGTAATATCTGAGCGTCCGAGTCGATAAGCCGAACAGCTTTGTTGCCTCTGTGATGGTGGTAATAGCCATAGCCTGTCCTCCTTTCGAGACATATTGTAAGGTGCGACGTCGCGTCAAAGTCAAGGTTTTTTTTGAGAAGTTACACGGAGTTCATTTTTTCGCTCGCTGCTTCTTTTCAAAGCCATAAAATAGTACGTTCCCATCTTCAATCACATCAAATTTACTCGGATGATCTTGGTCATCCCATTTTCTCGCAAACTGATGTAGTCCTGCGGGATACATAGAAATCTTTATTTCTCCATTACATCTATAATAATCTAAATGATTTCCGTTGCGGCGAACTTCAATTTTGTGCTCTAAATATGTACCTTCATATAAGCTCGCCTCGTCTTCGGTGAGCGAGGTCTCGGCAATTCGTTGCGGGGAATCGTATTTGTTTTCAAAATATATGTTGCGAATAGCATCACCGATTCGATAATGATTTCCACACTCTTGATTCGCCATCACAATCATACATACATCTTCATCGAAAAAATATTGGATGTACGTCATTACTCCAAAATGGTCGCCACCATGGTAATATCTATCCTTTTCGTTTATTTTGTCATGGTTTAATCCGTAGCAGTACCCGTTCAAATGCTCTTCGAAGAACAATTTGTATGCTGCGTCTGAGAGAAGTTGCCGATTTTTTATGCATTTGTACCATGTCATCAAGTCGCGGCAGTTTGACACCACTGCACCTGCGCCAATGCTGAATTTTTCGTTGTAATATTGGCAGCGGACGGGGATATCGCCTCTCATCTGATAAGGAAATGCTTTGCCTTGAATAATATTTAGCCCATCATCCAAAGTTGAATCATTCATTCCTAATGGATGAAAGATAGATTGGGACAGGTATTCACCGAAAGTAAGTCCGCTGATGTTTTCAACAATCCAAGCAAGGATGTTATATCCTGCGTTGTTGTATTCAAATTCTGATCCCGGCGTAAAATGCACGGGCTTATTGATGTATTTCTCGAAATACTCTTGGCGGCAATAAGTATCCCTATTGTGTTCACCAAAAAAGTCGTCCTCCCAGTTATAAAATTGATTGAGGCCGGATGTGTGGGACATCAGATGATGCGGCGTAATGCGATTGTCAATATGCAATTCTTTTGGTAAATAGGTATTGGCAGGCTTATCAATATCAATCAACCGTTTATCATATAATTGCATGATAGAAAAAGCTGTGAATTGTTTGGAAATTGACCCAAGCGAAAAGCAGGTTTCCATAGTGTTATCAATATTGAACTCACGGCAAGCTTTACCCGTAGCCGATTCAATAACTGCTTGGCTATGATGATAAACGCCGATCACACCTGAAAATGGCCATATCTCAAGATATTCATCAATATATTTTTTCAAAAGTTTATCAGTTTCCATTCTGTGAAATCCTCCATACATCTTTGCCAATGACAATGTTACAAAAATTCACACTTCATTTCTTCCCCCGGCTCTTTCATCAGCTTATTCGGTGTCCCCACCCGGCAGCCATTTTGCGGTTATAACGGTTTTTGTGAAGTGGCATAGGCGAGTTCAATTGAATAGGGATATTGTGTTTCGCACTGACTATATCCTTCTCACATAAAATGCCGTGAAATAAGTCGGTACATCATATACGTTGTTATAAACTTTTTCGCCGACACACTTAAAACCGTTTCTTTCATAAAATTTACGCAGATTATCCCGTTTGGCGTGGCAGTCCAGTCTGAGTGATTTCCGCTCACGCCGCGTTGCTTCTTCGATTGCGAAATCGATGAGCGCATTGCTCACACATTGCTTTCGTGCCGCGTTCGTGACAGCAAGCTTGTGAAGAAACAATGCCTCACCCTCCGGCGTATCCGGCCAGAAGAAATGGTCCATATCTTTGAGAATCATACAACCGCAGGGATTGCCTTCCCTCTCAGCTATGTAGAACTCGGTGATGTCGTTACCCTTCGATATACGATTCCACTTCACATCATCTTCGCTCCATAAAGGTTGTTCCATTGCGTTCAGCCAGTGAACGGCGTCAATAAGAATGCTCTCAATAATCGATTCATTGCCGGGGTTGGCACGGTGTATGGTGTAGCTCATTTCGCTGTATCCTCCTATAATAAATTGTGAAAATTAGTATCTTTAAGCCATATCCGGTTCATTTTTTAGACGTTTCGCTGCTGTGTGGGATAAGACAGAGAATGGATCAATTTATGCGCCGAGTTTATGCAACTCTTTGACATCATCTATAATAGTGCCAAGTGCAAGCGCTTCCAGTAGCTTTGCATATGCTGCTAGCTATAGTCAATGCATTCTTTATCATGGTTGAGATTTTGCTGAATCAGACTTATTTACATGAACATATAGTTGTATACATCATGTTGTTAGATATGTCAAGATTTCTGTGGTTAATTTTGTCGTTAACGCATGAAAATTTCATACTTGAAAATTAAGAAATGAATATTGCAGACCTTTGAGATAGCTTGAGACATGAGAAGCATATGAAATTGAAGTAGTGTCGATTAATACTCACATGAATATTCAGTGGTCACAGGGTTTGGGAGTGCGCGTACCAAACCCCATCAAACGTTTGTATTTCTGCATATAATATGCTATACTATATGCAGATAACTTGATGGAGGGTTTTATGAGATACTTTGATTACTCCTTTTTAGAAAACGGACTACTCCCTGCGAGGTTTGTCAATATCGTTTCAGCTATATCCGAGTTACGTGAGCGTGAAAACGAACGAAAACAAAACAATCAAGCTGTGTTCACACGGCTTGAAAGCATTGCCAAGGTGCAATCCGTTAAGGGGTCGAACGAGATTGAAGGCATTGTCACAAGCGAACAACGCATTAACGAAATCGTCAACCAGAACAGTGCGCCGCTAAACCATAATGAAGCGGAAATTGCCGGATACCGCGACGCTCTCTCGCTTGTGCATGAGAGGTTCGCCGAGCTTGTCATCCGTGAGAGTGATATTTCGCGTCTGCATGAGATCATGTTGAACTACTCGCCTGTAAGCGGCGGCACATATAAGCAAAGCGATAACGTCATCATGGAGATTGACAGTAGCGGCGCAAGGCGCGTTCGTTTTGCTCCCGTACCTGCAGGTGAAACGCGCAGTCAATGGAGCAACTTATACTCGCCTACATAGACGCACGGCAGAATTACGGCGTGAATCAATTGTTGCTTATCCCGTGTTTCATTCTTGATTTTCTCTGTATCCATCCATTTTCGGACGGCAATGGAAGAATGTCGCGGTTGCTATCCTTGTTGCTTTTATACAAAAACGGTTTTGACGCAGGGAAGTACATTTCCTTTGAAGAGCAAATAAACAAGGACAAAGCGAACTACTATGAGGCTCTGCGGCTTTCCAGTACCGATTGGCACGAGCGAAAGAACAGTTATTTCCCGTGTATCGAAAACTTCATAACTACGCTTCTCTATTGCTATAAGGAGCTTGACAAGCGGTTCGCAGTCGTGAACGCCAAGAAAGTCACCAAGCGGGAGAGAATCGAAGCTACGGTACTTAACAGCCTTTTACCCATCTCCAAACAGGAGATATGCTTTTGTTTGCCCGA
>JAISHZ010000281.1 GCA_031262285.1 Lachnospiraceae bacterium
ACCGCACAGAGCCGAGAGGCATTTTGGGTGTTAGACTCTCTGAGCGTTCCGATGAGCCCAGAACATGGTCTCCATCTCCACAGAACGTATAACACCCAAAATGCCTCTCGGCTCTGTGAGGTTCTGTGCATCGGCAATCGATAAACGTAGATCTGCGAACCCGTGAATTGTAACAATTCATGTATTCGGTTATGATTCATGCGTTCGCCGATGTAAGTTTAAAGAGCGGTGTATCCCGGACGAACCGCACAGGCCGTGGGGAGTTTTGGGTGTTAGACTCTCTGTTCGGTTCTGGCATTGATATGCGCAAATGTAGATCGGAGTAGTAAGTGCATTTGATTAGATGTGTGCTAAGATACGCAATAGTTCTTGCATACTCATCTGCAATAGATTAAACTGACTCGTAAACAAGGATTGAATAGTATCAGTGTCAATAGTGAGACACCAAAACCATGGAATACATCTTGAGAGAACATGAAGGGTTCATGTTAGGAGAAAGGTATGAAACGAGTGAAGGAGTATTTGAAGAAAAGTCCTTATTTCCTACCGGCTTTTGTATCTTGTGCTGTTTTGTCAGCGTTAAGTATGATTTTACTAATTTTAGCGCAACACAATTATCCTACCGGTGATGATCTGGGGTATAGTGCCGTGGTGCGACAAAGTCTCGTGGCGGGAGGTTCTGTTTTTGATGCCTTCTTCTTGGCAATATCGAATAGCATACAGACCTATTTCTCTTGGCAAGGGTGCTATGCTGCAACTTTTCTAACGTCGATGCAACCCGGAATTTGGGGGGATTCGTTTTACCCGTTAACCACATGGATTCTGCTTGGAACCTTTTTGTTATCACAACTTTATTTTTTTCATTGGTTTGTTCATAAAGTATGTAAACAAAGGGTGAGTGTTGGCATTTTTGTATGGAGCAGCGTAGCTTGTCTGCAAATATATAATATGCCATACCCCAATGAGGCTTTTTATTGGTACTGTGGGGCAATGGCGTATACTTTTTTCAACTCGATCGCTTTGATTTATTTGACGATGCTTGGAAAACTACTCCTTCATCGACAGGGCAAATCGACTAAAGGGAAGTTGAAAAGAATTCTTTTCATAGCGTGTTCGATTTTCTTGGGCTTTTTTATTGGAGGAGGGAATTTTGCGACCGGTCTTTGCCTCTGCGTACTGGTGTTTTGTCTACTTGCATTCTGCATTTGGCGAAAGATTTCCATTCGACTGGTCTTACCGGCAATGATTGTATTGTGGATAGGGTTTCTCCTAAACATCATAGCCCCCGGAAATACCATCCGGCAGTCAAGTGTTCCGGAAGATCTATCGTTACCGGCACTGGAGGCTGTATGGCTTTCTATACGTCATATGGCTGCTAGCATTCGTGTTTACTGTAATATCCAAGTATATATTCTGGCTGCTTGTTTGGCTCCGATACTATGGAAAGGTGCACGCAAAGTAAAATGGGATTTTCGATATCCACTGCTCTTTGTAGGATTGGCATTTGGCGTGTACGCATCCATGCTTGCGCCAATTTCCTATGCGAATGGTTCGTATGGACCGCAGAGAATGTCTTGCATTATTTGGGCAAACTTCTTTTACTGGCTGCTTTTTACAGAATTCTATCTGATCGGATGGTTAGCGAAAAAGGGGGAACGCGTGAAAATACACCACAACGCCTTGCTTCATCGACTCGCAAACACTTTACAGAAACCCATAACTACGCCACTTTTTACACTGTTATGCGGTTGTCTGTTCTTACTCAGTACGATTGTGATCGGATATAAGGATACGACCGCTTATCAAGCGTATCGCTCTTGGCGGATAGGGGACGCTGTTGCGTACGGTCTGGAAATGGAGGAGCGGCTCACAGTCTTAGAAGACGATTCTATAACAGACGTGTATTTCCACCCAATCGTCAATCGTCCTCTATTGCTCTTTTATTGTGACATTACGGACGATCCACAAGATTATTTCAATACATCTATGGCTCAATTTTATGGAAAGAAGGCCGTAAATTTAATTCGTTAATGTTTTTCGTTAAAATAAGGACAATTCTGAGCACAACTGCAACCCACGCAGGAATGCGTAGTCTTTTTGTGACGAATCAGATATCTAATGATCAGGACGACGATTACGATCAAAATCGCGCCGACTACAAAAGTTCCCATAAACCTCCTTTCGATAGAAATTACCATAGGTATCGAAGATACCATAGGTATCGAAGATACCATAGGTACATACATATCATGAAGTGTCAAGCGATAAAGCTCAAAAATATTTTATGCATAACTAAATTGGTTACACGTCATGAGTTCGCCGATCTACGTTTACCGATTATCAATGCACAGAACCGCACAGAGCCGAGGGAAGTTTTGGGTGTTATACGTTCTGTGGAGATGAGACCAAGTGAAAATGAGCGCTTGCTTGTGCGCGCATTTTCACTGTTCGGGGCTCATCGGAACGCTCAGAGAGTCTCACACCCAAAACTTCCCTCGGCTCTGTGCGGTTCGTCCGGGATACATTGCCTTTAATACGTACATCGGCGAACACCTGAGTTACAATTCACGCGCGTTTTTAGTCATCTGATAACCGCGTGAAGGTCTACGAAATAAGCCAAACAAAAATCCCGCGAAAAGAACAAGCGCCAACAGCGTCCAACCGGTAAAACTTCCAACAAAGAGCGATCCAAATTGAAACCACAAAAGAGAAATGAAATACGCAAAACCACACTGATACCCAATAGCAAAGAAGAACCAACCACGATGATTCATCTCTTTACGGATGGCACCGATGGCAGCAACACAAGGCGCGCAAAGAAGATTGAAGATCAAAAACGAATACCCGGAAAGAATCGAAAAATGAGTGCTCAAAGTCGGAATGGCAGACAATCCTTGTGAAGCCGTTTGTGATCCTTGAAAGAGTACTCCGAAAGTGCTCACCACATTTTCTTTGGCAGCCAGACCGGTCAATGTAGCGACTGCAGACTGCCAGTCTCCCCAGCCAAGCGGTACAAATATCCAAGCGATCGCGGTACCAATCCGTGCCAACAAACTGTTGGACATCTCCACCATCCCGAATCCGGTGTGCGACCAACCAAAATGAGAAGCAAACCAGATCACCATCGATGCCAGCAAGATAATCGTACCTGCTTTTTTGAGAAAAGACCAACCACGATCCCACATATTTTGCAAGACATTCCTAAGCGTAGGCATATGATAAGAAGGCAGTTCCATCATAAAAGGTGCCTCGTCTGATGCAAAAAGTTTTGTTTTTTTCAATAACAATCCGGAACAAAGGATTGCTGCGATTCCGATAAAATAAGCACTGGGCGCCACCCACCAAGCATCATGAAACAATGCGCTCGCCATCATGGAAATGATGGGAAGCTTTGCGCCGCAGGGGATGAATGTCGTAGTGATGATCGTCATGCGGCGATCCTTCTCGTTTTCTATGGTTCTGGAAGCCATAATGCCGGGAACTCCACACCCCGTGCCGATTAAGATAGGAATGAAAGATTTACCGGAAAGTCCGAAGCGGCGAAAAACGCGATCCAAGATAAACGCGATTCGCGACATATAGCCACACGCTTCTAAAGCCGCCAAAAACAAAAATAACATCAACATCTGCGGAAGAAATCCAAGAACTGCGCCGACACCGGAGACCATTCCGTCCAATATCAGACTCTGTAACCATGGCGCACAGTGGATTGCTTCTAGGAAATTTTGTAGCAAAATAGGAATACCCGGTATCGAGATACCCCAAAAGCTCCACGACTCACCAAATACTCCTTGCAACATCCAGTCACTCCCGATGCTACCCAGAGTAGAGACCGACACAAAATACACCAGAAACATCACCATAGCGAAGATCGGAAGCGCTAAAAAACGATTTGTGACAATAGCGTCAATTTTATCAGAACGCGTAATCTTATCTTTGCGTTTGCGATCGACACAATGCTCGATGATCGAATCAATATAAGAATACCGTGCGGATGTAATAATACTTTCACTGTCGTCGTCTAGCTCTCGTTCGCACTCTTTGATATCTTTTTCTATATGGGAAAGCGTATTCGTATCAATATGTAACTTTTCGATAACCTTCCTATCTCGTTCAAAAAGCTTAATCGCGTACCAACGCTGTTGAACCTCCGGCATATCATGGAGAATCGCTTCTTCGATATGTGCCAATGTATGCTCTATGATACCTGCAAAGTAATGTCTAGGCGCTATCTTGCCGTCCTTTGCCGCCAAGAGAGCCGCCTTCACCACATCGTCAACGCCAAATCCCTTGGTCGCACTCAAGGATACTACTTCACAACCAAATACCCGAGACAATACCTCCAAGTGGATCGTATCACCGCTCTTGGCGACCGCATCCATCATGTTGATGGCGACTACCATCGGAATTCCGATTTCCGCCAACTGTGTCGTCAAGAAAATACTACGTTCTAAACTAGTCCCATCGATCACATTCACGATCACGTCGGGCGCGTGGTCGATCAAAGCGGTACGAGCCACGACTTCTTCCGGACTGTAAGGGGAAAGAGAATAAATACCGGGTAAATCGGTCACGATGATATCTTCGGCTCCCTTTAGCCTACCTTCTTTCTTTTCAACCGTTACCCCCGGCCAATTCCCGACGAATTGATTAGACCCGGTCAAAACATTAAAAAGTGTGGTTTTGCCACAGTTTGGATTCCCAGCCAGAGCAATGTTCAATGACATAGCTGCTCCTTTCCGTATAGTTGAATCAATACAAATGTCAATAAGGGGATCCTAGGCTTCTACTTCGATTAAATCTGCATCACTCTTGCGGAGAGTTAATGCATATCCGCGCACCGATATTTCAATCGGATCTCCAAACGGAGCAGCCTTGCGAACAATAATCTCCGCACCTTTGGTAATTCCCATCTCCATAATCCGTCTTTTTATAGGACCTTCGCCTCCGATCTTCAACACATGAACGATGGTACCCGGCTTTGTCGTCTTTAAAGTCTGCATATTGTCTCCTGTTATCTTCTAAGTAGCCAGCGGTTAGTTGCAACTAACTATCAACAAGATAACAGAAGAAATTCACCTTGTCAAGACGATTTTCGTTTATAACTTATCGATGCATAAAACCCGTGAATTATAACATACAAAATTTGTAAAAGAAAAGTTACTGTAAATTATTCGTCCTTATGTTATGATAAGAGTTAAGTTTGACTACGCCAAGTCACAGTAACAGCAGTCTCACATTAAAGAAAAGGGGGCATGGTTATGATACCTGCTAAAATAAAGATCGGTGATACCATAGGGATTCCTTATCCGAGTCGCGTGGCGGATCCTATCCAAGTGAACAGAATAAAGACTGTATTGGAGCGTTTTGGTTTTGGTATAAGGATTGGCCATAATGCTTATGCGAATACATATGAATATACCGCTTCCGCGCAGGAACGCGCAGACGACATCAACGCTATGGTGAAAGATCCTATGGTAAAGATGATTTTTTTTAGCGGCGGAGACGCCGGTGCGGAAGTGTTACCCTATTTGGATTATGAAGCGATTGCGCACAATCCCAAGATATTTAGTAGTTTCAGCGACGGAACGTGTATTTTGAACGCAGTGTACGCGATGACAGGTTTGGTGACTTATTATGGGCAAGGACCGGGACAGTTTCAATATTTGCGGTATTATGATTGGAATCATTTTGAAACGAATTTCATGAAAGAAGAAAAAGAAAAGGAATTTTTCAAAGATACTCCTTGGGTAACCTTATGCGACGGAGTTGCAAGCGGCATATTGATCGGCGGCTATCCTAGTTTGTATGCCATGATGCTTACAACAAAATATGGCAAAGTGGATAAAAACAAGAAATATCTTCTTTTCTTGGAAGCACATGAGCACTTTGATCCGGTGGCGCAGGCGGCAACGGCATTCGCACTGATCGAACAATCCGATATGATGGACTGTGTGACCGGGTTGTTAGTAGGGAACTATTCGCCTCAAGTACCGCCTTCTTATCTGGAGATGATCGCCAGGATCGGGCAACGGCGCAATATTCCGGTGGTTTACTGTGATGATTTTGGGCACGGTAATTCTCATGCCATCCTACCGATCGGAAAGACAGCAACACTCGACGCTACCGCGCAGACATTGTGGTTTTAATTGTGTGATACGCAGCGGGGATAAACATAAGCACATCGAAAGAAATGTCGTGAAATACGAAAAAGGTGAAAGCGGCATTTCGATCTTGAGAGGGAACATGAAATCAGCAGCGGAATTAAGAACGAACATCAGAGCATTAGATCGTATGGGATATCAAAACTACAAAGCTTTGGAAGGGGAGTACCAATTCGGTTTTTTTGTCCTTGGTATCGATCATATTCAGAGTGATCCCTTTGCTCCGCCGTCCAAAGTTCATTGTACTTTAGAAGGAACCGTAGCCAGATTTCCGGAGCCGTTTTATTCCACCAAGGCTAAGAAGATTGCATTAGAAGATTATCTGACCAGAAAATTTGCCGAAAAATTAGCTCAGTACCGACGCAAAACATACGCCACCGGATTAAGCGGGATCCTTGAAATCAGCAAGTGCGGACAGGAAGTATTGGAAAGATCCTGCATGGAGATCAATGCGCAAACAGGATCTCTTACCACTCATTTTGAGATCGGATTTCCTGCGAAGGGGCGTACCATCGATGGAAAAGAACTCATTCATTTACTGTTCGAATTTATCCCATCTTGCGTGAGTGCTTCACTCAAATTTTTTAGCCTCAATGAAAAAGATCTGAGGAAAACGATTCGTTTGAGTGAGGATCAAGCATACATACGGGCACAGCTTCAGAGACATTCCCTAGTCGCGTTTGTGGCAAATGGGTCGATATTACCCAGAGGTTCCGGCGTAGCACAAACGCCTATGTTGGATGCCATTCCCTTTGTATCCCCGCCGGAATATGAAGTGACTTTGCATTTGCCCAGATACGGAACGCTGATCGGTATGGGGATTCCTTGTGGAGTAACATTGATCGTGGGGGGCGGATTTCACGGCAAATCAACACTGTTGGAAGCGTTGGAACAAGGGGTTTACAACCATATCCAAGGAGACGGGCGTGAATATGTGATTACAGATTGTACCGCACTGAAACTACGAGCGGAAGATTCCAGATATATTAGCTCCACCGATATTTCATCGTTTATCAATCATTTACCCGGAGCGGCAAATACCACTTGCTTTTCCTCCGAGGATGCCAGTGGGAGCACTTCCCAAGCGGCGAATCTCGTGGAAGGACTGGAAGCGGGGGCAAAGGTTTTATTGATTGATGAAGATACCTCGGCGACGAATTTCATGATTCGCGATGAACTCATGCGATTGGTGGTAACCGAAGAAGAAGAACCGATCACTCCATTCTATCATAGAGTGCGAGAGCTATATGAACAGGAAGCCGTGTCAACGATTCTGGTGGCGGGTAGCAGCGGCGCTTTTTTTCATGTCGCAGACGCAATCATACAGATGAAAGAATATGTTCCGTACGATATCACTCCCAAAGCGAAAGAAGTCATGAAAGCCTATCCGCCCAAAGATACTGCCGCCAAACCTTACCAAAGACCAACCGGCAAACGCATACCCTGTCAAAAAGAAGATACATTTTTGCATGATTATATTAAAGTGAAAGTTTATAGCATGGACAGCATACAAATCAACAATATCGGTACAGATTTGCGGTATTTGGAGCAAATCGTGCATCCGGAACAGCTTGGTGCATTAGCGTATCTGATAATATATGCGGTTTGGTATCTGATGGATGGGAGTAGGACGTTAGGCGAGGTGGTGGATCTGTTAGAGGAAAAGATAGATCAAGAAGGTCTTGGCTTCCTTCATCATATTTTTCATGGAGCGATGGGACTATCCAGACCACGTAGACAAGAGATTTTTATGTGCTTGAATCGATGCAGAGAATTGTATTTCAGAGCAATCTAACAGTACAGAGCCGGACGCACACAAAGAGGAAATGTTGCCATGTTAACAAAGACGGATATCAAAACGATGACGACCTCAACAACCTATCAACGAGGGGTGGCTCTCTGGAAAGAGGAGCGCGTCAAAGAGTTTCAAATAGAAATGCTGGAAGAGCAGGTGGTTGTTTCAGCAAAGGTAAAGGGAAAAGCAGAAGAATATTATACGCCAAAAATATTCTACGATCCTATGGAAGCCGACTCTGAGGAATATCTGTGCAACTGTTTTGCTTTCGGTAGATACAACGGGATATGCAAACATTGTGTAGCACTGGGCATGACACTGATCGAATCGAGAAAGTCCAAGTCAGCAAAGCGTGAACCCACTGCCTATGAACTGAGCAATAAAGCAATGTTGGAACAGATCAATAAGAGGACATTTTCCGGAGATACCAATTCCAATATGCGCGCCCTGCTCTCTCGGCACATGATGAAACGCTCGACCCCCATCATCCAAAAAGATGTGGTTGGGAATGTGAAAATAGAACCTTATCTTTTCTTGGATCATCAAGGAGCTGAAGTGGAATTTCGCATCGGCATCACACAGATGTATATTTTAAAGGATGTATATGAGTTTGAGAAGCACATGGAGGATGGAACACACTTTTCTTACGGACAAAAATTGGGCTTTATTCATACAGAGGATGTTTTCACCAAGGAATCGTCGCCGATCGCTCGCTTTTTGTTGCGTTGGACGACAAATAATGCATACGCACCTTCATATGGAGGCTATGGGTATGGTTATGGCTATTCTTCCTATTCGCAAACAAAGACTCGCAGGATCTCTTTGTCCAGAGGCGAATTGGAAGACTTCCTTGAAACAACAGCGCAGATCGGATTTGTAGGGAAACTCTTTCAAACGGCGGAACAGCGATATCAGTTGAAGCAAGGAGAACCCCAACGCTTTTTGACAATCAAAGAGAATAATCAAAAAATCCAATTGTCTATGAAGATACCGGATTATTGTTGCTGCACCTCGTATGTCTTCTTTTTTGAGAAAGGTTCTGTTTATCAGATACATTATAAACAATTGGGTGAGGTTGCTGATTTCTTAATCGCATATGAAGAGCAGCATACGCAGCCGATTACCATCGGACGAACAGATATCCCTCTTTTTTGCCGTGAGTTGCTACCTTCCTTAGAGAGCTTTTTTACCGTTGATCAAGAGGAGTTTGATCTGGCGCGTTTTGGGGTGTTGGAAGCCAAGTTTGAAATCTATTTGGATTCGCCGCAAAAAGATTATATCACTTTCAAAATCCTATCCATATATGACACCAAACAATACAATGTATTTGATCCGGTACTAAACAATCACAAGAGGGATCTGTTACGCGAGATGGAAATGCGTACCTTGGTAGGGCACTATACCAATGCGTATGATGATCAAGAAAAATGCTTAGTACTGGCAAATGATGAAGAAAAATTGTTTGAACTCCTAACAACTGGGATTGTGGCGTTGCAAGACATCGCTCAAGTCTTTATATCAGACAGCATGAAACATATGAAAGTAGCGAAATCGCCTGCGGTGACTGTAGGCGTACAGCTGTCGGGTGATCTTCTGGAGTTGCAAATCACAAGCGGAGATCTATCCAAAGAGCAAATTATCGAGATTTTGTCACAATATCAAAAGAAGAAAAAGTATTATCGTCTCAAAAGCGGCGAGTTTATCAATATGGAAGGGGAAGGTCCTAAGGCGTTGGCAGAATTGCAGCAAGGGTTGCATTTAACCGACCGACAGCTTTCGCAGGATCATATCACGATCCCCAAATACCGTGCACTCTATCTGGACGCCCAATTCAAAGAATGGCAAGGGATACCATCACACAAAAACAGTGAATTCCGTGCTTTAGTTCGCAATATGAAGACCATTGAAGACAACGATTTTGAGATTCCGTCGGAGTTAGATCAAACATTGCGAGAGTATCAAAAAAGAGGTTTTTTATGGCTCAAAACCATTAAAAGCAATGGGTTTGGCGGCATCTTAGCAGATGATATGGGACTGGGCAAAACGTTGCAGGTCATCGCCTTTTTGCTGTCAGAGCAAAAAGAAGGCGTTGCGTTTCGGAGATGTTTGATCGTTTGCCCGGCATCGCTTGTGTACAATTGGAATAGCGAAATCGAAAGATTTGCGCCGTCACTCCCCGTCAAAATGGTGGTGGGTAACGCCCAGCAGCGAACGGAGATACTTGCAAACGCAGAAAAAACAGATATTCTCATTACCTCATATGATTTGCTTCGCCGCGATATGGGAAGCTATACCAACTTAAAATTTGCATATCAAGTGATTGATGAAGCACAATTTATCAAAAACCAAAAGACCAAAATCGCGCAGGCGGTCAAATCCATCGAGGCAGGATTTCGGATCGCTTTAACCGGTACGCCTGTGGAAAATCGACTGAGTGAGCTGTGGAGCATTTTTGACTATTTGATGAGTGGTTTTCTATTCACTTATCCAAGATTCAAAACGGAGTTGGAGATTCCCATTGTATCAGATCAAAGAGAAGCTGCACTCACCAGATTGCAAAATATGATTCGTCCCTTTGTGCTTCGTAGATTAAAGAAAGACGTTTTGAAAGATTTGCCGGACAAAATAGAAGAAAATGTATTTGCGATGCCCGAAGGGGAGCAGCAGATGCTTTATGACGCGCATGTCAAGCGCTTGCAGCTCCTTTTAGATAAGCAAAGCGAAGCAGAATTCCGTAGTTCCAAGATTCAAATCCTCTCGGAGTTGACGAAATTACGTCAACTTTGCTGTGATCCGGCTCTACTCTATGAAGATTATGACGGTAATAGTGCGAAGATGCAGATGTGTATGGAACTCATTCAAAATGCAATCAATGGCGGGCACAAGATTCTTTTGTTTTCACAATTCACAACCATGCTAAGTCGTCTTGCAGATGCGCTTACGCGAGAACAGATTGGGTACTATATGCTCACAGGAGCCACCTCAAAAGAACAACGCAAACAAATGGTAGAAGATTTCAACCGAGATGACACACCGGTATTTTGTATATCCCTAAAAGCAGGTGGGACAGGTCTCAACCTTGCTACCGCAGATATCGTCATTCATTACGATCCATGGTGGAATATCGCCGTCCAAAATCAAGCGACTGACCGTGCACACAGAATCGGGCAAAAAAATGTCGTTACGGTTTACAAATTGATCATCAAGGGCACGATAGAGGAAAACATCGTGAAACTACAAGATAAGAAAAAGGAGCTTGCGGACCAGATTTTGAGCGGAGAAGGGATCGATCAAGGGAGATTCTCCAAAGAAGAACTGATGGAACTATTAGGAAATTCACCAAATTGATATGTTGCTATGAACGCTGTAAGCGTGAAGAGGAACAGAAAACAAGGAACCGAAGGAATTGCGTCTTACGAGGAGGATAATGGATGCAAGGACAAGCATCTACAGAAGATTACTTGGAGACCATCTTACTTTTGTCCAGAGACAAAGGATCCATTCGTTCCAAGAATATCGTAGAAGAGATGGGTTTTTCAAAGCCCAGTGTCAGTGTGGCAATGAAAAAACTACGGGAGAAAGATCTCATTACGATGGATGAAGACGGTTTCATAACGCTCACGCAAGAGGGATCTGTATTGGCCAATCAAGTATACGACAGACATTCCACTCTCTATGAATGGCTCCTTCGCATCGGCGTCAGCGAACTGACGGCGGCGGCGGATGCCTGTCGTATGGAACACATTCTCAGCGAAGAAACCATTGCCAAAATAAAGCTACAATTACTTTAAAAACAGGCAAATAGATAAAGAAAGGCTTTTTATGCTTCATAAGATAATGATTCCCAAATCAAAAGCAATCCTAAGGAAAAGATCATCTTGTTTCGTAGCATGGTGTTTGGTCGTCTGTTGTCTGGTGACGACTTGGTGGACGACTGATGCTATCTACGCAGAAGCTTCGGTCAGTCGAGAAGAACGGCTAGAACAGCAGAGAGCGATGACCGTTGCAACCAACGAAATCGCGAATTGGCCGATTGGACCGGCGATCAGCGGAGAAGCTGCTATACTGATGGAAGCGCAAACCGGTACCATCCTCTACTCCAAAAATGTCGATTGGAAAGAATATCCTGCCAGTACGACGAAGTTACTGACTTGTCTGATCGCAGCGGAACAGTGTTCGATGGATGAAATGGTTACCATGTCCAAAGATGCGATCTATAGTACGCCATATGATAGCTCTCACATCGCGATGGATGTTGGGGAATCGATCACAATGGAACAAGCGCTCAACGCGATTTTGATTCGCTCTGCGAACGAAGTGGCTTTTGCCGTCGGAGAGCATATCGCCGGTTCGTGGGAAGCGTTTGCGGATGTGATGAACGAACGCGCGGCGCAACTAGGATGCACGAATTCCAATTTCGTCAATCCCAATGGCTTACCGGATGAAAATCACTATACCACTTGTACCGATATGGCGCTGATTGCAGACGCGTTTTTTGATATCGAATTATTGTGCAAAATATCATCCACGCCAATATTGCATATTCCGGCATCTGATACGCAACCGCAAGATATTTTGGAAGCGTCCTCCAACCGATTGCTACCCGGCAAAGATTATGCCTATGAATACTTGGTAGGAAGCAAGACCGGATATACCAACGCTGCGCGCAATTGCTTGGTATCCTGTGCGCAAAAGGATGGGATGCGCTTGATATGTGTCGTGATGAAAGACGAAAGTCCCTTGCAGTTTGCGGACACGGTTTCCTTGTTTGATTATGGATTCAACAATTTTGAGATGATCAAAGTCGCTGATTATGAAACCAAATACGATATAGACAACGCGGGTTTCTTTTACAGTGACACGAGTATTTTCGGCAGCTCCAACCCTATTTTGTCTCTCAATCAAAGTGATCGGATCGTATTGCCCAAGACGATCCGATTTGAAGATACACAATCTTCCATCTCTTACGAGGGGTTAACAGACGATCAAGGAGCGCTTATCACATATACCTACAATGGGGTCGAGATCGGTACGGCGAGTGTAGATTGGGTGCAAGAAGGGGAACCGTATGATTTTGACAGTTTGCAAGCAATCGAAAATGAAGAACAGACGCAAACACAGGTAGAGTCAGAAGAGACCAAACAAAAACAGGGCACTGACCAAGAAGAAGGGACTCCTGCTGTAGTCTTTATCAATGTCATGAAAATCGCCCTTGGTGGAGCCGTGATCGTCGCTCTCTTGATAGCAGTAGCGGTAGGTCGTGTGATTCTCAAAAACTATGCGATTAATCTCAAATCAAGACGCGGTAAAGCATACAGACCTTCCAAGCACAGAGAGCGCACTCCGGATTATGAAGATTTACGTGCAAGACACAAAGAACAAATCCGCGCTGCGAAGAGAAGATACAAAAGAAGCCGCAGATTTTAGGGACATCAGTTTGTCACATTAGGGGAGCAGCACCATTGAATATCAAAGTGTATCTGCCAAAACCGCACATCCATTTTTCGGAGGTTGAGCCTTTTTTGTCCTTTGTCAGTTCACAGAGAAAAGAGCGAATACAAAAACTGGTATTTGAGAAAGATAAGATCTTATCTCTCTGCACAGAACTGCTGATCCGTCGAGAAATAAGCATGGATCTAAGTATCGAACCTTATAATATTTTCTTAACAACCGAAAAGTGGGGGAAACCGCGTCTACAACACAACGAGGATTATCACTTTTCCGTTTCAAACACGCAAAACGCCATCGTATATGTGGCTTCTGATAGCCCGATAGGTATTGATGTTGAGCGGATTCGAGAGTTCGATTCCTGCGAAAACATCGCACGGCGTATCATGACACCCAAAGAACTACGCTCGATGCAGGAGAGCGATCAGCCACAGCTTTATTTTGTGGAAACATGGACGCGCAAGGAAGCCTATACCAAAATGACAGGACGTGGTCTGCTGCAACCCTTTAACGAGGTAGATGTGTATGCAGAAAGCGTCCTACGTCAGATATGGTCGGGCATTTATGACGACTATCAGATCAGCGTATGCACGGTTAATGCTCTTATCGAACCGGTAAAGGTCGTTTCTGTCGAAGACCTTCTAGCATACTTTACGCATTCACCAAACACCCTATCAGAAACCAAGTATCCTGGATAAACCGCATAGGTAGAAAGCCGCGAACGTTTGAATCAATGTCATTTACTTAAGGGGTGTAATCCGACAAAACACGAACCATATCATGGTAATCTGCTTCTGTACGTAAACCCGGCCATTGAAAAAGAGCTTCCCCTTCATAAAAAGCAACCACAGTAGGAGTTCCCAAGACGGAGTAAGTAGAAAAACTAGGGTGTGGAACATCAAAATCTACCAACCCGATCAACAACGCTGTAGGGGTTTCCAAACGAAGCTGTTCTAAGTAGCGGATGACCGGCACACACAGCGGACACCAATTCGTCCAAAACAAGATCAGCGATTTCCCGTGTTTTACTGTTTCCTCCAATGCCTCCGGCGCGATGATAGACAAACTCATTCTTGACTCCTCTCTTTGATTCCGATCCTATGGTTTAGGTGTCTCAAAATCATGTTTTTGACTGCGAGCAGTCAATGCATGACCTTTTGACCCTGGTATCATAATATATTGTATGAGAAGCTGCGAAGCAGATTCTCATAAAAGGCGCTGTCCTTGCGCCGTGCATCGATTATAGGAAGCTTTTTTTGCTTCCTATAATATAAATATGGTAATTCCGGAGGATGGTTCCGATTCGTTTGTATATCAATCTCTGCGTAGTTGAAAAGCGGCAACTTTTTGCGCCAAAAGTTGGGACTGTGCGCTGAGTTCTTCGGAATTGGCTGTAAATTCTTCTGCCGAAGCACTGTTACGCTGTACTACCGCCGAAACTTGTTCCATGGCGTAGGTAATGCGGTCTATTGCCTGTTTCTGATCGTCGGAAGAGGCTGCGATTTGATTCACTACCAACGTGGATTGTTCAATTCCTTTCACGATATCTTGTAAACTTCTGGCGGTATCATCAGCGATGATTGCGCCTTGTTCTGCTTTTTTCATACTGTTGCTGATCAAAGTACCGGTCTGCTTCGCAGCTTCGGCGGATTTACCTGCCAGCTCTCTGACTTCTACGGCCAGCACCGCGAAGCCTTTCCCGGCTTCTCCGGCGCGAGCGGCTTCAACTGCAGCGTTGAGAGCCAGCAAATTGGTCTGTGCTGCGATTTCATCGATCGCGCTAAGGACTTGAGAGATATCTTTGCTTGCTTGGCTGATCTCATTTACGGCAGTGGTTAACTGCTCCATCTGCTTACTACCCATCTTCGCATCTTTGTGAACTTGAGCAGAATAGTCCGATGCGTCTTTCACCAGTTGATTATTTTGATTCGTCTTCAACATGATATCTTCTACAGAAGCAGTGACTTCTTCGACTGTGGCAGATTGTTCTTCTGAAGCTTGCGCCAACTCTTGCGCACCACCCGATACAGAGGTTGCGCTGCTTTCGACTTGATGAGTAGTCATATTGATATCACGGAACATTCCGTTCAAATTATCAAGTAGAGTGTTAATGTCTATTCCTAACGCATCTTCCGGAGACAGAACATCTAATTTTCCGGTGAGATCGCCTTTTGATACATCATTGAGCAAATGTCCGACTAGAGCCATTCGGTCAAGGTGATCCAGAAGAAATTTCATAGCAGTTCCGGACTCGTCTTTGTTACGAGCAAGTGCGCGAGCCTGCTCTAATTGTTCCGGAACATAGAAAATCTTACCGGTCGTGGCGATCAACTGTAGTGTTTGGGAGACAGCCGTACCGGAAAAATCCAGACTATTTCGTAACTGTCGCTGACCATATTGGCTTATTACCAAAGCGATAACAATACATAAAAATGCTACAACGCAAAGGAGCAGCAGAACACCTTTTTGCGAAATAGAAGAAAATAGGATTACCAAAGAAACGATTGAGACACAGACAAGACTACCGATCAGTGAGGCAACGATTGGTGTAAATGTTTTCTTACATTTTTCGACGATACTCAGATCGCTTAGTGCATTCCTCAGCATAGGATCCTCCTCAAAATAGTGATGAAATACATACCTTATCAAAGCAACTTTTGTTCTTTCTATCTATTATAAACGACAAAAAAAGTAGATTCAAGATTAAGTTTGAATTGTTTACACTTTCCTAAAAAATGGCACAATTCACGTGTTTGCGAACTATATGTTAAGAGTGGTGTATACGGGACGAACCGAACAGAACCGGAGGGAGCTTTGAGTGTTAGACGCATGGACAGTTATTCTGTGGTAAAAGGTCATGAATTGAATAGGAATGGAGTATAAATAATTTTTTATATCCGTCGATATATACACTGATTCGCAATTTGTAGATGTTACAACAACCTTGACAAGAATGAAATGCATTCGTTGAACAATATGTCTGAATATTTTGCGTTAATTTTATCAAAAGAACACAAAATGCAGTAGTTGGTTACTATTATCACTTTTTACATATTATTTAATAGAATCTTAATTGACAGGGTTCGAGGTTGTTGCTATACTGAAACGAGGAAAATCAAAGGATAAGCGCATATAGGTGCGCGGACAGGAGACAAGTATGAAGGATTTGCTCATTTCTAAAAAGCTCTTATATTCATTTCTAATTGTGGCAGTTCTTGCAGGGTTAGTTGGGGGATTTGGCATTTTTGGACAGAGTATGTTGTTTGGCGATACGCAAGCCATGTTTGACGAACCTGTCAATGCACTCAATGCGTTAGGCGATATACGAGCCGGCTTCAA
>JAISHZ010000339.1 GCA_031262285.1 Lachnospiraceae bacterium
TCCTGTATGTGTCGTGCCAACGCTTGAATCGTCGGATACGCCGATACTCCTGTCGCCAAGGAAATCGTCTTGGGTGCAGGAGACTCGACTGACGACGCAGTCTCCTCTTCCAAAGCCTCCTTACACTCCTCCATCAGCAATCGAATCATCCCCACCCCGTTTTCCAATTGCGGATACCCATCATAAGATTCCTGCGTTGGCACCGGCTCTTCTGCCAGTAAATACCACTCGTCGGCAGCGTGGACAAAAGTGCTTCCTGCCGCTTCTCGCATTTGCTCCTGCCATTTACCGATGATCGTAAGGACTTTTTGGGCATCTTCTTTGGTAAAGGGTGACAAAGGATACAGCTTTTCCCGAAAACGCGTGAGTCCCACCGGCACGATTGACACACTTCCCATCACCGGATAAAATCGGGTCAGTTCGCGGATCGTATGCTCCAAATGGTCTCCATCATTGATCCCCTTGCACAATACGATCTGCCCATTCATTGGAATCTTCGCTTCCAAAAAACGGTTCATGATCGCAAGTGCTTCTCCCGCATGAGGATTTCGCAGCATCGTACATCGCAACTGTGGATCCATCGTGTGTATGGAAATCTGTATCGGTGATAGTCGATATGCTATGATTCTCTCTACGTCCGCATCCGAAAGATTGGTCAGTGTAATATAATTTCCCTGCAAAAACGACAACCGCGAGTCATCATCTTTAAAATATAACGCTTCGCGCATTCCTTGGGGCAATTGATCCACAAAGCAAAAAATACACCCATTGATACATCTCTTATACCCATCCATCAACCCTGTTTCGAACAACAATCCCGGATCTTCATCTTCTTCTTTTTCGATTTCTAATTCCCATTCTTCATCATTCTCTTTTCGAACCAACAATGTCACCCATTCACTCTGCATCCGATATTGATAATCAAAAACATCTTGCAACAACTCCCCATCCACACGCAGCAACCAATCCCCCGCCTCTATCCCCAACTCGTGCGCAATACTACCTTCTTTGACTCCAATGATACGGTGACCCTCTATGTGCTTCACATATACTCCTTCCCGGTTACAATTCAAAGGTTACTATCTGTTCCTATAAGCGTAAATAGGAACCGCAACCTGTCCGCTAAGCAATTTCTGTTTACAAACTTCACTTCCTGCGGTAAGATAGACAAGCACTCGTACGCCCAATTGACGAAAGGATACCTACCATGACAACCACGAATCAAGTCTCTTTGGACAACGTTCCTGTACAACCCAACGCACAGACGACTCCGAACGCCATCCTTCATCATAAACCAAACCTCTTGTCTCTTGAAGCAGCTCTGCCGATTGCGCCTCTGAAAATCATCGCTCTTCCTTCCGCGCAACATTTTGCAGAGCGCATTAATTCTTACCTCGTAGCGTTTCGCAAAAGTCATCACAACAAAAAAGCAAAAGGCGATCCTGCTTTTCATGGCTATATAGAAACCAATTACTTGTCCTATGCCAAAACGCCTCGTTTCGGCACGGGTGAATCCAAAGCGATCTTGAGCGAATCCGTCAGAGGCAAGGATCTTTTCATTTTGGTAGATGTTTTTAATCATAGTATCACCTATGAAGCATTCGGTTTTACCAATCATATGTCCCCGGACGATCATTTCCAAGATTTGAAGCGCGTGATCGCTGCTTGTAACGGCAAAGCCAGACGCGTCAATGTCATTATGCCTTATCTCTATGAAGGCAGACAAGATCGTCGCAATGGCAGAGAATCGCTCGACTGTGCGTGCGCGTTGAGAGAATTGACCGAGATGGGTGTCAGTAACTTTATTACTTTTGACGCTCACGATCCTCGGGTTCAAAACGCTGCGCCTCTGAAAGGCTTTGACAATTTCATCCCACCCTATCAATTTATCAAGGCACTCTTAGATTATGAAAAAGAATTGGTCGTTGACAAGAACAACCTAGTCATTATCAGTCCGGACAGGGGCGGTCTGGATCGCGCGATCTACTTTGCCACAGTCCTTGGCGTAGATGTGGGAATGTTTTATAAACGGCGCAATTATTCCGTTATCATAAAAGGCTCCAATCCCATCGTCGCTCATGAATATCTCGGAGAAAGTGTGGATGGGAAAGATGTCATTATCATCGACGATATGATTTCCTCCGGCAACAGTATCATCGATACAGCCAGACACTTAAAACGACAAAACGCGCGAAAGGTCTTTATGTGCTGTACCTTTGGGCTTTTTACGGAGGGGCTTGACGCTTTTGATGCCGCTTATGAAGAGAATCTCTTTCAGCGGATCATCACCACCGATTTGGCTTACCTTCCGCGTGAACTTTACTCTCGTCCCTATTTTATCGAAGCGCAGATGAGCAAATTTGTCGCTTCCCTTATTGACTTTATGAATCATGATCTTTCGCTCAACAATGTCATGACCCCTACCGACAAGATTCATGAGATTGTCAATCGATTTAACAATCGATTGGACATCGATCTATGAACATTTTTATGAACATTCTTATGAACGAATCGGAAACCGGATCAACACCTTGAACAAATCGCCGTCCGTCTCTATGGAGAAACTCCCTCCCTGTGCCCTAACAAGGCTTTTGGCAATGGAAAGCCCCAGTCCGCTCCCTTCCGTGGTGCGGGCTTCGTCCCCTCGCACAAACCGTTCCGTAAACTCTTCTTCTGTCATATTCAGCGGTAAGTCAGAAATATTCTTCAGACTTGTCGTGATCTGATCCGCTTCCTTCGTGATATCCAAGTACACTCGCGTATATGGCATGGCATATTTGCATACATTCTGAAAAAGGTTCTCCACAACGCGCCATAGTTTGTTGGCATCTGCCACGATCATCATTGGTTCTTCATTTGGGGTAAACATCAAATGCAAATGTGATTCTTCCATCTTCTCAGAAAATTCACCGATTGCTTGTAATAAAAGCAAAGAAAGATCCATTTCTTTGTAATCATATACAATATTTCCGGAAGTGATTTTGGAAGCTTCCAGTAAATCGTCTGTCAATTGTTTGAGTCTTTGTGATTTTGCATCCAATATCTCCAAATATCCTTTAACCGGTTCTTCAAACTGCTGTTCTCTTTTGATCAATCCCACATAATTAATGATAGAAGTCAAAGGTGTCCTAATATCGTGTGAAACATTTGTAATTAATTCTGTTTTGAGACGTTCATCTTTCATACTCGTCTCAACCGCTCTACGAATGCCTTCGCCAATCCGATTGACGCTTTTGACCAATTCTTTGTTTTCCCCTTTAAATTTCTCCGGATCCAGCTGTTGATTGACATCTCCTTCTCGAATCTGCACGATCGTACGCATGATATTTTTGCGCTGCGCGGCATTGCTCATCAGCACATATGCGCAGTAACAGTCACACACGATCAATACCACGACAACAGCGACCTGAAACAGCATATCTAGCGTCCGTTCGCTTCCTACAGTCGAAATCAAAAGATAGAATCCGCCGAAATTCAACGCCAAAAAAAGAAGATAGGGAATAAAGATTCGAATGGTTCTGTTTTTATTGGTGATCACGATACGATTGACATCGCGAATTCGTTGCACAAGCCAACGACATATCTTCCCGATGGAACTGGTTTTCCACAGACTTTTGGCAAAAAAACGCTCCACCAAGTTGTACCACATACTCAAAATCGTAACGCTCAAGAAAAATCCTACGACGCCCATCACAAAAACGATCAAATACATACGTTGTGATGGAAATGAATATGAATAGAACCAGTTTTTCCATAGGTCGTACCAAAAAAGCCATGACAACAGCGTGACGATCGCTCCTGCTGCGAAATACCACTCGATACTGATCACATTTATCCCCGTCTGCGTGCCAACGGCACGTGTATCAATCAAATCGTTTGAAAGCTCTCTTACTTTCAAACTTTTACCGGAGACAGAAGGATCTACGCTTGCCAATTGGCAGCCTCTGCGTTTGGCACATAAGGTACGATAGATTACCAACGCTCCCCATCCAAATACCAAGACACAAGCAAAAATCAAGATTTCTTCTCGGTATTTCAAAAAATCGTACGCTCCCATTGCATCAAAGAGCGAGTTCTTTTCTAAAGGATAGGACAATGCCGCACCTACCCAAAAGCGGGAATCCTCCCCAAAATCATAGCCGGATTCCAATATTGCGCTATATAGGTATTCTTGATACACATCATTTCCGGGCTCTGCCAAATCATAGAACGAGCAGCGTGCATAAAAGCCTAAGTTGGAGAAATATTCGTTAATCTCATCCGTACTAAAAGAGATCAGCTCCCCCCTGCGATTCGTGATTAACTCATTCCCCAATTGCGCCGCATAAGCAACATTAGAATCTGTTTGGTCAAATTGAATATAACGATGTTTTGTATACAATTCGTATGCTTTTTCGATTGCAGCCTCTACTGTTGTTTGTAATTCAAAAAAGTCCTCCCAATTGTCCACTGCTTCGATGAGCGTATCATGCCCCTCTGTGGTAGAAACAGGACAAATAAGCTTTGAAAATCTGACAGTATCATCATCCGATCCGCTTGTCAAATAACCATCCCAATTTAATTTCCAGGCGATATCGTCAAATACCATATCCACTAATTGCGACTCACTCTTACTTTTCATCAAATTGGATATGATACTAGCTTCTTCATTACTCTGATCCACAAGGTTTTGATGAAAATAAAGCTGTTTGTCCTCATCAATGGAAAAGTGACCAGTTGAGAAAATATCCGGCTCAAAATATTGAATAAACTCTTTTTTGGTCATGATCTCTGATTCCCAAGACAGTTGTGATTCTCTCCATGTCAGTAGATCTTTTAGCCGATAAGCTACTGAAACCACATCATCCCTTATTGTTCTTGTACTCTGTACCAAGGACACCACATCCATTTTTTTGGTCCAGTCCAGTTGGCCTGCGGTCTCCAATTGACTGCGCAATACGATTTCTTCCACAATTTTGTCAATCGCATTTTCAGTCCAGTACAAAAAAGTCTCAGATTCTTCAAAGGCAGGATCGGTCGTCAAGAAATTCACGCGAACAGTATAATATACATTTGGTTCGTATTGAATTCTCACTTGCATATGAAACATGACATAAGCAACTACGATACTCAGTATCGCCAACAGCAAATGCTGTACAAACGCGAGCACATACCAATGCCAACGACGCTGTTCCATGATCCTCTCCTCATATCGTTCACTCATTCACATTTATAACCGGCACCCCACACCACTCGGAGATATTTGGGATCTTTGGGGTCTATCTCGATTTTTTCACGGATATGGCGGATGTGTACCGCTACGGTGTTGACGGTTCCATAAGCACTTTCGTTCCATATACTTTCATAGATTTCACGGATGGATAGCACTTTCCCTTTGTTTTTCAACAACAGCAATATGATCTGATATTCTATCGGTGTCAACTTAACCAATTCCCCATCCACCGTCACTTC
>JAISHZ010000151.1 GCA_031262285.1 Lachnospiraceae bacterium
GAGCGCACAATTGCGCTTAGTGTAAAGGGCGCAAAGCTGACCGGGCGTATGCTTGCAAAGGCGATGAACGCCTTTTTGAAACGCTCTCGTGCCTCTCCCAAAGCAAAGACCGGGATGCAGAGCGTAAAGTCTTTGACGAAAAGCGGTGCAAGCTTACAAGATGCTGAGATTACAGGCGATAATATCGGGAGTTTCAAGCGTATCGCCCGTAAGTATAACGTGGATTTTGCCTTGAAAAAGGACGTTTCCTCCGACCCGCCTAAATGGATTGTATTTTTCAAGTCTAAGAACGGTGCGGCGATGGATGCAGCCTTTAAAGAGTATGGAAAGCTTCAGATGAAAGTCAAAGAGAAACCTTCTATGCTCGCCAAGCTTCAGAAGTACAAGGAGATTGCCAAGCAAAAATCCGCTCCGGTCAAAAACAGGAATCGAGGTGAGCGTGGGTTATGACAGGAAAGAAAATCAAGCAATTCTTATTGCCGAACTTGCCTTACCTATTTCTTTTCTGGCTATTTAGCAAGCTTGGCGAAGCCTACAGAGTGGCGATGGGTGCAGATACGCTAAAAAAGCTAGTATCAGCGGTGGCAAACCTCAACAAAACTTTCTCTAACCCTGCGCCAACCTTTGACCCATTTGATATGCTAATCGGACTAATCGGAGCGGTGGGGATATATTTGATGGTACTTTATAAGAAAAATCATAGTAGAAAATGGAGAAAAGATATCGAATTCAAAATGCTACAATCAATCACAGATTTGAATCACTTATTTCGAGTGTAACTTTTAAAGGAGATATAAGATGCCAACTATAAGTTTGTTCTTTGGTATCATCATCAAATTCCTCCATTACAATAAAATGAAAGAGGAGAATCCATGACACCAATTGCAAAACAAGTAAAGCCTTTGGATGATTATCGACTATTAGTAGATTTTAATAATGGTGAGTCAAAAATATACGATGTCAAACCACTGATACGCGGGGATTGGTTCGGACAATTAAAAGACATGCATGTGTTTCGTACAGTTCATATAGCAGGGCTTAGTGTTGAATGGGTTGGTGGTTTAGAATTCAACCTTAATTTATTTCCATGCTTTTGCGGCGTTGTTATAGATTAATCAAGGCGCAGAGCTCGAGGGAAGAGAAGCACTACCCGCTTTGCGCCTTGATAAGTTTCAGCACAACATAGTTAGCTCATCATCCCGCCAAGGGTCCCGCCGCCGGCGCACAGCACCAAGGTGCTCAAGAAAGTCTCTCCAATCCCGGAAATCGAGCGATTTACGAGCAAAGACATTAATAACAGCAAAACAAAATACGCGAGTCCCAGAACGAATCCCCAGAGGAATTTCCTCGTCTTTAGTTTTTTCCCGGCCATGAATCCCGCAAAAAATGTTGATCCCACATAAATCAAGATGATACAAGCTGCGACCGCCGGAGATGGTAGGTTAAATAAGTACAACAACAGCGCCAACAAAAGAAGCAGACCGCCTGTCAAGATATATGAGAATAACAGACATTTGAGTAAAAACATGATCGGCAGCTTCGTGTCGTCTTTCGTAAAACGAAAAAGTTTCTTTTCCATATGTACCCCTTTCTAGGAGACTTACAAGGCTTATACCATACATTCTATTCATGTACTACCAAAAACTTGACAAGACTTCTCTCATCCTGTAAGATCGTACTAACTTTTACACCCCTGAAGGAGAAATTTTTTTGGATACCATTGGTGTCATACAATGTTCAATTCTGATTCTGCTTTTATTCTTATCCGCTTTCTTTTCGTCTGCGGAAACCGCCTTGAGTACCGTGACCAAAGTGCGCATGAAAGCCCTCGAAGAAGATGGCAATAAAAAAGCGCGTCTTGTCATCCGCATCCTCGATCAATATTCTAAAATGATCAGCGCCATCCTCATTGGAAACAATATTGTTAATATAGTTGCGTCTGCCTTGACGACAACCTTGGCGATGAATAAATTCGGCATATCGGTCGGGATCGCCACAGGACTCTTAACGATCACGATTCTGTTGGCGGGAGAAATCATACCCAAGACTTGGGCGCGTATTAACGCTGAAAAAATATGCTTATCTTATTGCCGGGTGATTTATGCCTTTATGGTGATGCTCACCCCAATTATTTTCCTAGTGGATAAGGTCGCACTCCTCTTTTTAAAGCTCCTGCGTGTTGATCCGGCGAAAAAAATGAGTATTATGACCGAAACAGAGCTGAAAACCTATGTGGATGTGAGCCACGAGGATGGCGTGATTGAGAGTGAAGAACGCGAGATGATTTATAATGTGTTTAAATTCTCGGACGCGCTGGCAAAAGATATCATGATACCACGCATCAATATGGTTACAGTAAACTTACAGGCTGACTACGAACAAATCATGGGAATCTTTCGAGAGTCCATGTATACGAGATTACCTGTTTATCAAGATGGCAAGGACAATATTGTTGGCATCATCAACATCAAGGATTTCATTTTAACGACATCCAAAGAAGCTTTCGAGATTTCGCAGATTCTGCGCGATGCGCATTATACTTATGAATACAAAAAGAGTGCAGATTTGATGTTTGAAATGCTGGAAAAAGCGCACAATGTCACCTTTGTGTTAGATGAATATGGGGATTGCGTGGGTATGATCACGCTCGAGGATTTACTGGAAGAAATCGTCGGTGAGATTCGCGATGAGTACGATGCCGATGAGGAGGAGTTAATCCAAAAGATTTCAGAAAATAGCTACTTAGTCGAAGGTAGCATGAAATTGGACGATGTCAACGATGTTTTGAATATAGACTTGTCCTCGAATGATTATGACTCTATCGGTGGTATTTTAATCGAAGCGTTGGAGCGCTTGCCCAAAGATGGCGAGGAAGTGGTGCTCGAGAATCAAATTCGCCTCATGGTTAAAGGGATCGATCAAAATCGCATCCTGCATGTTTTGGTTACCTTGCCGGTCAAGGAAAATTCAGAAACCCTAGAAAACAAAGAAGCCTAACGAATTCCGCAAAACAATGCAACCTATCTGTTCATAAATGTGAAAAGTCTGTCCCGGCAGACTTTTTTTCGTATTTTAGGGATCAATCTGTATAAACCGCGGGAACAGGGGAATATTGATACCAGCATCTCAAAGTCATGTGCCTACTGCTTACAGACAAACACATGACATTGAGACACCAAAAACATTAAAAGCACGCCCGATTAGGGCGGATATGGAAGGAGGAAAATACAATGGATCCCAGAACTTCACCCTTTGATCAAGTTGACGATGATTCTTTCGATGACGAATCGTGGGAGGTACACCCGGATCAAGATCCCTACCAAGACTCTTCGGAGTCTGATATCGATGAAGGTCTAAGCTACGATTTTGATTAATAACAAAACACATGCATGAAACGCTAAGGATACAACGCGAAGCATACGATTAGAAAGCACTTGACTTATTTTGAATATGTGATACGATTTTCGGCGTATAAGTGACACTTTACGCCGATTTTTATATGCATTTGCGGAGGTAATGAACCATGAATTATGATTTCAGAAACATTGAAAAAAAATGGCAAGAGAAATGGTATGAAGAGCATTCTTTTGAAGCAATCGATTTTCATCCGACAAAGCCCAAATACTATGTCTTATACGAGTTTTATAATATCAGCGGAAATTTGCATATGGGACACTTGAAAGGCACGATTCCCGCGGATGCGCTTGCACGATATAAACGCTTTTGTGGGTACAATGTGCTTTATCCGATGGGTGGAGATGCTTTTGGTCTTCCGGCGGAAAATGCTGCGCTCAAAACCGGCATCAACCCGCATGATTTTGTTGCCAATGGCATGAAGCTGGTCATGGATCAATCCAAAAGATTTGGTCTGTCTTGCGATTGGGATCGCGCTTTTGCGACAAGCGATCCGGAGTATTATAAGTGGACACAATGGATTTTTCTAAAACTCTTAGAAGCCGGAAAAGCATATAAGAAGAAGGCATATGTTAATTTTTGTCCCAATTGCAGTACGGTTTTGTCCAACGAAGACAGCCAAAATGGACGGTGCGATAGATGCAATGGCGAAGTGGTTCAAAAAGAACGCTGGGTTTGGTTTTTGAAAATGCAGGAGTATTCCGAGAAACTGCTCGGAAATATTGAACGCATTTCGATGCCGGACAATCTAAAAGACTCTCAGCGAAACTGGATTGGGAAAAGCGAAGGCATCATCCTCTCACTCGATATCGTAGATCAAGATAACAACAAGCTTGAAGTTATCGATATTTTTACGACTTGCATCGAAACGGTTTATGGCGTCACTTTTGTGGTGCTTGCACCGGAACATAAATTGGTTGACCAGCTTTTATGTCACATCGACAATCCGGATTCAATTGCGCAATATCGCGCGGATACTTCCTTGCGCAGTGAATTTGACCGCATTTCCGATATCAAAGAAAAGACAGGATGCCGCCTTGAAGGATTGTATGCGATCAATCCTGTCAATCAAGAACGTGTGCCGCTATTTATCGCAGATTTCGTGTTAGCGAATTACGGCACCGGTGCTGTCATGGCGGTTCCCATGCACGACCAGCGGGATTACGATTTTGCGAAAGCCTTCGGGATACCGCTTATTCAAGTAATAGAAGGCGATTGCAGCAATCAAGCTGTGGAAAAAAGTGAGTACCTACATTCTGATGCACGCATGATGAATTCTGCCGAATTTACCGGTTTACCTGTTATCCAAGCAAAAGAAAAGATCGCCACGAAAATCATCGATATGGGTGTCGCCTCAAAAACTGTGAATTACAGAATGGGCGATTGGCCATTTAACCGTCAACGTTATTGGGGAGAACCTTTCCCTGTTGTTTTCTGCGA
>JAISHZ010000156.1 GCA_031262285.1 Lachnospiraceae bacterium
CTAAAAGGACATCCCCTGTGCTGGCATACCGCCTGTGTCAATTGGCTGATGAACTATTCCAATGAAGAAATCATCAAAAAGCAAGTCGCTCGTATCAACCGTGATGTCGGCTATTTCGCCGGAACCATCGATATGTGGGATGTCATTAACGAAGTCGTGATCATGCCGATCTTTGATAAGTACGACAACGCGATCACGAGAATCTGCAAAGAGCTAGGACGCGTCCGAACCGTAAAGACAATGTTTGACGCAGCTCGCGCCACCAACCCCGACGCCAAGCTCCTCATCAATGACTTTAACCTATCGACCAATTACCAAATACTCATCGACGGCTGCTTGAACTCCGGCGTAGAGATCGATGAAATCGGTCTGCAAACCCATATGCATCAAGGCTATATGGGCAAAGACCGCCTGATGGAAATTCTGGAGCGCTTCGAAGTCTTCGGGAAACCCCTACACTTTACCGAGATCACCTTGACCTCAGGACATATCATGCCCCCGGAAATCGACGATCTAAACGACTACAAGATTGATTCATGGCCGTCCACACCGGAATTCGAAGACCGACAAGCCAAAGAATTCGTTGAAATGTACGAAATCTTATTCGCGCACCCGCTCGTTCGCACCGCCTATTCGTGGAACTTCGTAGACGGAGGATGGCTGGGTGCTCCCGCCGGAATCCTACGCGCGGATGGTTCTGCGAAACCCGTATACGACGCGCTCTATGACCTTATCCGCAAACAATGGTGGACCGACACCGAAGTTGTGACGGACGAAAATGGCGAAGCCACCGTAGAAGGTTTCCGCGGCGACTATAAACTCACCTGCATGGGCGCAGAAACAGACCTTGCCCTTAGACAGGGTCAACTGGAGGGTGTAAAGACATTTGTAATCTAGACACAACATAAATGCACAACATAAATACACAACATAGATGCACCACATAAATGCACCATATAGATGCACCACATAAATGCATCATACCTGTTCACAGATCAACAACCGCCAAATCAAAATAATCAAGTAACATCATAAAGCTTCTCGATACACATTACAAGCTAACAGCCCTTATCGCACTTAGGAGTGGTTGCGCAAACGAGAGAGATATGCCATTGCTAATAGCCGTTTGCAAAGTTTGCGTGAGGACAGTTTGCTCATTTTTGAGACAATCCAAGTACGCGGAATGCCCAGTTTTATATAGAAAATTTGCATAATTCCAATAACCGATTACAGCGTTTAGTGTAGAAGCAAAGCGAACTTTCAAGCGGTCAAATACGGAATCACAATGAAAAATAAATCCGTACCTTAAACCTTCTTCCACCAAACCATAAAAACGATTGAAGTAATGCTCAAAATTATCATCTTGCAGCAGTAGCGGGAACATTACATCAACCAGTAAATAGCGTTTCTCTTCGATCAATAATGCGGGATTAGCAAAAATATCTGAGACGCTTATATATTGCAGGAAGTAGGCATGTTGATTTGCTGCTAGGTATATTATGATCTCTCTCTCCAGATTTTTTGTTTGTTGATATGTAGCGAGTATACAGTTGATAAAACCAGTTGCTACACCATCGTTATATTCTGTCCCAAGCTCATTCCATGCAGTTTCCTTCGTCTTTAGAATGACGCGATTACAATATGTACTCATATCTTCGCCGGGATTTGGCGGTAACTCTTCAAGCGCATCTAGAATATAGTCGTTTATACGATCATGGAAAACAGTCATTTGCTCCGGACTCCCGTAATTTGGCGTGCCAATTTGTGCTTGGTTGGCTTTTAAAACTTCTTGAAGCGAATGTTTCGTAATATACTCAGACAACGTGTTTTCCATGTCTTTGATATCCAAAATTCCGTCTATAAACATTTTCTTCAAATCCTCTATGCTGTAATGAGCGGGATTTTCGGATATACATTTGCGCACCACCAAAATGAGTTCATTAGGAATAGGCTTTAGAAAGTCCGCCGTATTCCACCCCGCGAATTTCATAATGTCTGCTGCTTTGAAGTTTTCTATGATCTCTTCTTGCAGATTTGGGACAAAACAACTCTTGCGAAACGAAACGATGTTTTCATCTTGGTTAAGTTCGTGACAGATCTCAAATAAGGATAGTGGCGGCAATTCGTTTTGTAAAATAGTATCACGGAGTTTCGTCATGATCGATGAGTCTTTCAGCGTTTTCGTCATATAAAGAACTCGAAATATATAATACGAGGTTTTATATCTGTGATCTTGTTGGGCGGCACATGCCATCGCTTCCCAATCAAACGCCTTAGGTACTATGCTCATCACAGCTTCCATCCCATTTTCGTCTAAATTCTCAAGTGTGCTCATCTCTACAATGATCTGAGGGACTCCGCTACTCTTATCTGTTTTGTATAGTGCCTCTGTATATCCCGCTTTTAAAAAGATCGTTTCCATATCAGTTTTAAAATGCAAAGCGTTCGTTCCTTGAGAGGGATCTTTCAGGACAGCAGCATCTAATTTCCTCATGGCTATACCATAGGAACTGAGTATCATCGCTTTGAAATACGAATCAATACCTCTTCTGCGCAAAATTGCCACTAGGAGCGCGTCTCTCATACGAAGTGTTTGCCAATGACTACTCATGAGCTGCTCAAATACGGAATCCACATATACTGACGGTTGAATATATAGATACAATAACAAATAGTGCATGTCGTTAAAAGCTTGAGTTGCAATTTTACGCAACACTATTCCCGGTAGAAATATGTCATTACTGTCCATCACTACAGTGAGCATTTTGAAATACTTTTTCTCACCATACAATTGGGTTAGAAAATTCAAAATATCTTGATCCCCTTGGTCTTTTACGCTCCCCATATCTTTTTTCGCTTTTCCCTCACCACGCGTCAATGTGTATTCTACTAATGAACTACGATCTCGGATTGCATCTGAGGGTTTTGACCCATCCATATCCTTCCATTCCTTACCCTGATGATCCCATTCTCTTACCCTTCTTAAACCCTTTCCTTTTGGTAAAATATAGTCAGTCTCCGGAAGATCAGAAATGCTAAAACCACCATTCTTGCTTTTTATTTTTTCTTTTAAATCTGATTTAATCGTTCGAGTATAAATGCTTTCCTGCGTAAATAGTCCGTTACAGTCCGGTGTAGAATAATAACCGGTCTGTACATGGCATACAAATTCGTCAGGGACACCGGTCGCGAAACTGTAGTGATTTTGAACTTGCACAGTGTACTGTACTACATGATGTTGCGGGAACATCTGTGGTTGCATGAATGGAGTCGGTGGAAGAAACATCTGTGGTTGCATGAATGGAGTCGGTTGCGGTAACAGCGCTTGCTGTGCGAGTACGGCTTGTTGAGCTTGTACCGCTTTTGCGGATTCCACATTTTTATCTCGGGCTTGTACGAGCAATTCCTTTACCGGCAGTTCTACCACATTTTTATGCACAGAATTTGCCTTTGTGGTGATAGGGAAAAGGTTCTCAGAAATCCCAAGACCACCTAAATCGTGATTTAACAAGTGTCCCTTAACCAAACTGCTGTTTTGCTCTTGTTTATTCAACCAATTCATTAATCGATTTTGTTCAGTTGGTCCGGTCTCAGTTCCGGCTCTGGAATCACTTGGATCGAGTTGTGCGATAACCTTATCACCCACTAGCTTTTCTACATTTGGTAAAATATATTTAACACCGGATTCAAAAGTATGGATATCGTAATTATTTTTCGGGTCATATATTTTGGGATAATATTCAATATGCGTCTTTCGTTGCACCACGGGTTTTGTTATCATTTTTTGCATGGATATCACGCACCTTTCTATCGCTTAGCGCGATGTGGTTATCTCCCAAAGACACCCAAACAATCTTTGCTTTCAAACGTAGTAATGCAGAATGACGACTGCGCCATCTTCGCGCGTATTGTCGATTCGCTTTTGCCAACGGGTTCTTTCTTCTTCCTGTAAAGGGTCGGCTCTGATGCTCTCTTTGATAAACCGGTCGTCCTCTATTCCCGTGCTAAGCAGGAAGCATTCATTTTTCTGTAAGTGTAGGGTGTGTTGTGAAAAAGAAATGCCTTTTTGGGTTCCCAAAAGAAAGCCCTCCGGCACGTCGATTTTTTCAATGCATGGGGAACTGTCGGTCTGTGATGTGGCTTTTTGTGTAGCCTCTCTTTCGTTTATCGCGCTATGAGAATAGGTCGCCGCTCGATATAGAAATGCTTCCCCCGCATTGGCATACTCGAACGTGCCTGTGACAGTATCCAAGATACCAAATACCACACTGACCGTGATCCCCGCGTCGTTGCTTTCACACAGTTCATCATTGGCAGTGCAGAGCACTTTCGCGGGTTCCATCCCTAGATGCGCAAAGTTTTTGAGCAATGTGCGCGTCATCATCATGAAAAGTGCGGCAGCTATGCCATTCCCATGGATCTTGGCAGCCATCACGCCCAACCTGACGCCGTCAAGCATAAAGTAATCATAAAAGACACTGCCAACCGGATGGATAAAGTGTCTGACCGCATAGATGTCAAATTCCGTCCGGCCCGGAAAGGCGGGAATACGATCCGGCAAAATGCTGCTTTGAATGCTTTTGGCCAATTCCTGCATTTGATTGAAACTCTCGATACTGCCTATGTAGGAAAGCATATCCCGCATCATGGCGGATACCCCATGGGCAAGCACCTCAATCTCGTCCTCCGTTCGCAGGATCCATTCCCCGGTTTCCGTCTGCGATTCCTGATTCTGCACTTTCTTTGCAAATGCGGTACTGTGCTTGAGAATCCGCAAGATAGGATTCACCATTTTGCGTTGAATCATGATATGGAATGGGATCAAGAACAGAGCCG
>JAISHZ010000246.1 GCA_031262285.1 Lachnospiraceae bacterium
CCAAGTGAAAATGAGCGCTTGCTTGTGCGCGCATTTTCACTGTTCTGGGCTCATCGGAACGCTCAGAGAGTCTAACACCCAAAATGCCTCTCGGCTCCGTGCGGTTCGTCCGGGACACAATGCCTTTAAATGTAGATAATAGAACGCGTGAATTGTAACTTATAATGATATGAGCTCTAAAGAACTATGGATATTTTGTGGAAACTATCGTACAATAGTTGTGTATTGGTTATTTATAATGTTTGGTTTTGTAGAAACGTTTCTTGTGTGGTTTGTAGGTATGTGTTTTCTTAGTCATTTCGAGGAGGATGTGTTTATGTTGTATATGCCGTTTGATTTTCTTTATTTGATACTTGTATTGCCTGCATTTCTTTTTTGTATTTGGGCGCAGACTCGGGTATCCGGGAGTTTCAAAAAGTATTCTGCTGTAAGAACTGCGAATGGGTTGACGGGTGCGCAAGCTGCTATGGCTGTCTTGAAGCAAAATGGTATTACGAATGTGTCGATTGAGCAGATTGGCGGTACTCTCACAGATCATTTTGATCCACGTAGTAATGTCATCCGTCTTTCTTCAGCGGTATGCAATTCTGCCTCTGTTGCGGCTGTAGGGGTGGCGGCGCATGAAGCCGGTCATGCGGTGCAATATGCTATAGGGTATGCGCCGATGAAGGTTCGTACCGCCATCATTCCGATTACGAATATTGGTTCGAAATTGTCCGTTCCTTTAGTGATTTTGGGCATCATCTTGGGATTAACCGGGTTGATTAATATTGGGATTCTTTTGTTTGGAGTGGTCGCGATTTTTCAGCTTGTGACATTGCCTGTGGAATTTAACGCTTCTCGGCGTGCTATCGTCACTTTAAAGAGTTCGGGGCTTTTGTCTGAGTCTGAGATTCCGGGGGTAAAGAAGATTCTCTCCGCCGCTGCTTTGACTTATGTTGGCGCTTTGGCTTTATCTTTGGCACAGTTGATTCGATTCATCGCCATATCCAGACGTCGCTAATTTCACAGTGGTAAAAAAGTTCAGAAGGGTTGTCCTATCTACCACTTGTAATGAGTAATGCAATTTGTTCATAGGTCGCACCTACCGGGATTTGATGAACACCTGTGCGTAGATAGTGATCATATCCTTCTCTACATAGATATGCGTCATATTCTTTCGCATCTTCTATCAATCCTGCAGTTTGCAATGTACGGCTAACTGATAAGGAACTGTCTCCTCTTTGAATTGTAATCGATATCATCTCTTCATCTGCATTACTTATTTGTGGTTCGTTCGATTCGTCGCTTACGCTGCTTGTCGGTAGTCCGTTCGATTCATCGCTTACGCTGCTTGTTGGTGGTTCGTTCAGGTCATTGCTTGTATCACTTCCCTGTGTTTCGTTTCCTTCTTGCGACTGCTCGCTCGATTCAGTTTGTGGTTCCTCCGTCGATATTTGTGTTTCTTCGCTTGGTTCTGTCTTTTCTTGTAAATTGTTCAAATCAGAGAGTGTTGAGACTTCAATCATCCCTAACTCTTTTGCTCTTTCCTTAATCTGATCATCTGTTAGCCTCTCATCTTGACCAGTCAAGAAGATTAACAGAAGGGCGGTCACTAATATCCCGGTTCCCAACCCACGTAAATACATTTTTAATCTATTACTCATGGTAGTCTCCATATAAATTTGGGTGTATGCCAAAATGCATATCATGATAATCTGCGCGATGAGCTGCTACGAATACCTTAGGAGCGAATTGTAACCTTTCATTGTTACTATTCACACGCAATGTCATTTACTTAAGGTTTTAAGCATCACCAAATCGAAATGAGAGCTGATTCTAGCCAATCGATGCACAGAACCGCACAGAGCCGAGGGGAGTTTTGGGTGTTATACGTTCTGTGGAGATGAGACCAAGTGAAAATGAGCGCTTGCTTGTGCGCGCATTTTCGCTGCTCGGGCTCATCGGAACGCCCAGAGAGTCTAACACCCAAAACTCCCCTCGGCTCTGTGCGGTTCGTCCTGTATACATCGCCCTTAACATATATTAAACGATACCCTTTCTTTCACTCGCTCTCTCCGTTTAGGATGTCCTCGCTTGATTTTCTTTCATACTCGCAATGACGTTTTTGGTTAAATCAATGACCAATTTGACTTCTCCTACACCCAAGCCAAGTTGTTTGGCGATTTCTACATAGGATTTACCCTGCCGATATAGCATCACTATTTTCTCGTTTTGATTTCTAGGCTCGTTTTCATTCTGTTCGTTTTGATTCGGTTCGTTTGTTTGAATGCGGCTTTGCTTTGTTTGTGTGCTTTTTATTGGATACTCTTCGGTTTTCTCTTTTGTGTTCGTAGAGTTTGGAGGGATGGTCGTCCCTTTATTTTCAGCTTCGGCTTCCGCTTCTTTCACGGAACGAAGTAGTTGTGCCATCGTGAGTTTGATACTCTTTTGTTTGTCGCTTAACAGATCATATAAAAACATTACTTCTTTATGGTTTCTGTTGATTTCTCCCAGAACGGTATCTGAATACTCGCTGACTGCCATGATTTTTTCGTTGGAAATACGTTCTAGCGCGCGTTCTGTCTTTTCCATGGAGTATTCGATCGCTTCTTCGGTCACTCCTTCCACGTGTGTCTTTATGTCTTCTATTTCTTTGGTCAGTACTTTTTGGATTTCTCCTTTGAGTAATTTCCCATCTACCGTAGCGGCATCCTTGGATCCTCCCGGCAGGAAGAAACTGACCACAAATGTCAGCAACCCCAATATCAACAAGATGATTTCTATGGCTTCCATTGATCCTCCTTACACCTTCGCGTCAAATCCATGAGACATAGTACCTTTCTGCTTGGTTTGTGTCGCGTTTTTCGGTGTTTGCTTGGAGCGCTTTTTCCCACCGTCGCCTAGGTAGGTGTTTGATCCTTTCTCTTTCGCGTCCTGCTTTTTCATATGCCAATCAGCATTGTCACTTCCATGAACCTGTCTTGCCATTTGTTTTACTTCTTTGTTTTGATTTTGTCCGATATTGGCTTGGTCTACAAATGCTTTATTGGTTTCATGATGGCGAACAGCTGTAACATCCTGTGAGCGCGAAATCGTGGTCATTTCCAATGGTCCTATTGCCATGGTACACCTCCTTTTCAAATCGCATTCGCTTTGATATCTCCGCGAACTTTTTCGAATTTGCAATATTTATACGCTGTTTGTACCGCAGTAGAGACATCTCCGATTACTACTTTTACACCCGGATGAACGACTCCTGTTACGACAACAGACGAATTGGAGTTGATATCCATCACTTCTTGTAATTCATGCATCTCCAAATTCATAGATCCTATCTCCAAGCGTTTCCGTTTTACTTCTTTTGCCAAACCGATCACATATGATTTTTGCGCGTCGGTAAACTGGTGACCTTTTGCCTGTTTGTTCACAAAATTCTCCAGCAATGGCTGCGAATCGCGGATTTCTTTGACACGGCGTGCAATCTCTTTATGTAATACATGATATCGCTCCTTGGTTTGTGGATTCGCTCCTACTTCAACGATTGTATTGGTGCCCAATTCGCTCCCTAGCGTTTTAACCTTAATTCTCTTGAGCGCTGATATGTGACCTCCCGATATCAAACCCTTTTTGCCGGTCACTTCCACTTCTTCTCCTGCTTTGACGATACTGTGCATGATGGCTCCGCAGGTAACGCTACCTCCCGCCGTCGCTTTCACTCCTTCTAAAAATTGAGAGATGATGTTCCTTCCTGCTACCAACTCCCCTTTCCCCATTCCATTCATGCCACGTGCGATGATGATGTCTTCCCCTGCCTCAACACTCGCACCTTCCACCACTCCTCCGATGGAAATGGTGCCTTTGGCTTTGACCTTGAAATTGGACTGTACATTCCCGCTGATTTCCACGCTTCCTTCAAAGTCGATGTTACCCGTGGAAGTACCCACATTCTCGATCGATAGAATATCCGATACAAAGACTTTGTCGTCGATGAGTGTCACATGCCCATCCACTGCGGATCGGATCGTCATCTTGTCCGGTGATAATTCCACTTTCGGTCCGAATTTTAAAGATAAGCGTTTCACGTCGCGAGGTTTCACCTTCGCTCCATCAACGCTCCTCCCATACTCTCCGGGGTCTTCGGGTATCACCTGCGCTAAGATATCGCCTTTTCTGCAGTGACTTACGGTATTTAATTGGAAAAAATCCACACTACCGTCTTCCCGAATGGTGGGACGCGCGTGGATATCTTGTGTAAAGAAGTATTTGATCTGTGCATCCTTCCCTTGTCGGGCGGGAGTGCCTCTTGCAACACTTAAATTGGTACAGTAACTTGGTTCCCCCGAGAAATGTTCCTCTAAAATGGTCTCATCAATGCCGTAAATCACGTTTTTTTGTTTCAATGCAAATAAAACATCCTCTTTCGTAATTCGCTTTCCTGTCTCTGAAGGAGCGATAAATCGTATCTGCGCATATAATCTGTCTTCACTGATCGTTATTTTGAATGTCTCGTCTATCGGTGGACATTCACCGTCTCTTATGTAAACGAGTTGTTCTTGAACCGACTCTGTCGCCGTGCGAAACACAACCGGATCCAGAGGCAGATCATGAGCGTGCATATAATCTGACACTTCATTAAGTAACAGGCTCTCTCCACCTTGAGGGGGGATTATTTTCAAGGCACATCTTCCGTCAGCATTCACAAGTTGAAAATAGCCGTTACGCATCCATTTCCTCTCCGGTTACCATCACAAGGGCGAAAACAAAATACCCATATAAGGTCCCATTTTCTTTCTCATCTTTAGTAGCGCCTTGGTGTGCAGCTGAGATACGCGCGACTCCGAGACTTGTAATATATGACTGATTTCTTTGAGTGTAAGTTCTTCATAATAATAGAAATTGATCACACTTTGCTCTTTTTCCGTTAAAAGCGCTAGAGATTCTTTCAACATTTTCGCTAGTTCTTCCTTTTCAATATTTTCTTCCGGACTTTCAAACTTGGCGTTGGTATGATTATAATTGTCTTGAGAAATATCGCTTCCTTGATCTAAGAATTCGTTCAAGGATATGAGCCCGGTTACTTTCATCTCAGAAAGCCAGTTGTCGTATTCACTTTCGCTGATACCCAATGCCTCGGCAATCTCTTCGTCAGTCGCGGCATGACCGGTCGTCTGCTCTATCTGTCTGATTACCGCGTCTATTTTCTTTTGTTTCTGACGAATCGTCCGCGGTATCCAGTCCATCTTACGAATTTGATCTAAAATAGAACCTCGAATCCGTAGACTCGCATATGTCTCAAATTTTACTTCTTTTTGATAATCAAACTTATCTATTGCATCAATGAGTCCAAATATTCCATAACTCACCAAATCTTCATATTCAACATTGTAGCCAAGGTACATACTCATTCTACCGGCTACTACTTTCACCAAAGGAGCAAATTCTATGATAATCTTTTCGCGAAGATCGGCATTTTTGTTTTTGGCGTATTCTTCGAGAAGCTTTTTCTTCCCATTACTGTCCATGTGCGCCTCCAAGTATCTGTTTGTCAGAGTTAGAATGATTTGTTACTTGATACAGACTCTTCCTTTGCCTCATCTAGCGTGGATTCCTCCTCCGACACAGCTTCCTCTTTTGGTGCGTTCTGTTTCTCAAAATAATCAAGTGCCCACTTCCATAGACTACCCAAAAAATAGAAAACAATCATCACAATCAATAGCACGATCATTTTGACCAAAAGCTCGTCGTCTCTGATATAT
>JAISHZ010000263.1 GCA_031262285.1 Lachnospiraceae bacterium
ATCCAAGCTTACGTGTAAACATGAGAACCGATGTTATGCCAGCAAAAAATGCTGGATATTATGTTGATAAAACAACAGGCAAAAATTTGGTGGTATTTCGTCCGGAATTTATTTATCACTACATCGAAAATTATAAAGATTTACACTATAGGGTGACAGATGTTAATCATCCAGGGGAATCAAGTGGTGATTCCTATCATGCGTTAGAGTCAGAGAGACTTCCTATCGGTACAAATGTTCTTCTTTATGGTGTACCGGGTTCTGGTAAGAGTTGGACAATTGAACACGAGTATTGTAAGATAGATACTCATGTAGAGCGTTTGGTGTTTCATCCGGACTATACATACTCGGATTTTACAGGACAGATTCTTCCTAATGTGGCAGAGGATGGACAGATAAGCTATAAGTTTACTCCTGGTCCGTTCACAAATATCCTGGTCGATGCATATGCTCATCCGCAAGAAGAATATATTTTGATTATAGAGGAAATCAATCGTGGTAATGCACCTGCTATTTTCGGTGAGGTATTCCAATTACTTGACAGAAAGACAGAAGAACGTGATGTGGATGACGATGGATATCCTATTGGCACAAGTGAATACGGAATTACAAACGCAAATATTGCGCGAATTGTTTATGGGGATGAGAAACATAAGGTTCGTATTCCTTCCAACTTATCTATTATTGGAACAATGAATACCTCCGACCAAAATGTATTTACTCTCGATACTGCTTTTTTGCGTAGATGGGAAATGCGTTTGATTGAAAACAACTTTGAACACGTGGACAGAAGATTAGCATATGCAAAAATTCTTGATACCGGGATTACTTGGAAAGTGTTCTGTACACAGATTAACAAAATTATTGTTGGCAATAATGCAAGAATGACTTCTGCAGAGGACAAGCGTCTTGGAGCATATTTTGTCCATTTGAGGGATTTGGCTTATCATTCAAGTATGGGTAATTTATCAGATGGAGAGTATGATGTATTACGCTCAAAAGAGCAGAATAAGACCATTACAGAGGTAGAAAAAGGTAGACTTGCAGAAATACGTGCTGCAATGAAGCAAAACCGTAAATTCCCTGAGAAGGTAATCAAATATTTATGGGATGATGCATTTAAATTTAACAGAGAGATTGTTTTTGAAACCACAACATACCAGAGTTTGGAGCAGGTGATCAGAACGTTTATGTATGCTGAAAAACTTGACCGTTTGGCCATATTTAAGGACAATGTGAGAAACGCATTAACCAATCCTGAAGGATAAAGTGGTGATACTGTATGGATTTTGATTCTGCATTATATATGGCGATGGTCGATGATGACCTTACTAAGCACTGCCATGTTAATACAAATGAAGATGGTGACCGTTTTGTCGGCATTAAAGCTGATTCAGATAATGCGATGGTCTATTTCCCTATTGGATATCAGCTGCCAGAAACAGATGCTCAAATCAGAATGGACATAAAGTACTTAATACAGGTGCTTTCGGAGTTTACTACCAAGGAAGACAGGCTGTTAGCTGTCAATAAGTTTGCAACGCCTCAAACGGTAGATTTTCCGATTAATGCATACAAAGCAGTTATCGAGTATTATTTCTCTATTGGTGGAAACTACTATGTAGAGACAGACCCCACATATAAAACAAGTACTACTGGAAAACAGGATTGGTCACGAACTGTTAGAAATCAAGTTCCTCTTGTTAAACGACGTGGTGGCGTTAGTTCTTTCATTTATACGGAATTTACTGTAAGAGTAACAACGCCAAATGACTCGAAACAGATAACGCAAATCAATCGTTTTTGTGTATATGAGGCTTTCAAAAAATTAGGCTGGTTGTATGTACCTTATATGCCGAAGCAACCAGGACAACATCCCGATGGGAAGACATCAATCGCCATTCTTAATACACAACTTGGTAACACAAATGATGATAAAAAGCGAAATCTGTTTCAGGCGATGAAAGATATGCTTTTATTTATGGATGAAAAAACATCTGACAAACAGTTTTATTTTGGAACGGATGATTTCGACCATGTGTGGGAAAAACTGATTGACAGAGCATTCGGAGAAAAGGATAAGGATAAATATTTCCCTCGTTCAAGATGGTTGCTTGATTATGGTAAATACAAAGAAAAGCGTCCGCTGATGCCGGATACCATCATGATTTGCAATGGAAAGTATTATATTCTTGATGCCAAGTGCTATAAGTATGGGTGGACGGGTATTGCTGATCATCTGCCTAATGGTTCATCAATCAATAAGCAGATTACATATGGAGAGTATTTGGAAAAATATAAAGGGGTCAATGCAGATTCTCTTTTCAATGCATTTATCATGCCATACAATATGGAAAAGAACTGTTTTAAGCTGGATACCGTTGTTGGAAATATCGGAGAGGCGATCGGAGACTGGCGCAACAACCAGAAATATTATGAGCGCATTCAAGGTATTGTAATGGATACGAGATATTTGATGTATCATTACACCGGCAATCCTATGAAAGAAAAAGTAGCTTTGGCGGAATGTATAGAGGCTGTTTTAGGTAGAAAACCGGTATCGCCTGCAGCAGGAGTAGCACCGATTACACCTGTTCATGAGCCTGCGGTTTATGAGTATAATCCTACTGCAACTGTATCGATAGTTGCCGAAGAAAAAGCACCATACGGAGACAAATAAAATTTAAGACAGCTTTTTCAAATTTGATACGCGTGCCGTTGGCACGCAGACGGGAATAAATATGGAGAAAAGAAAATTAGCATCAATTCAATACATACATCATATTGAACCAATCGAGGATGCGGATCGGATCGAGTTGGTAAAGGTTTTGGGATGGCAGTGTGTAGCCAATAAGGGGCAGTTTCAGGTGGGGGATTTGTGCGTTTACATGGAAGTGGATTCCTACTTACCTATTTGTGAGCGCTTCGAGTTTTTACGAGCCAGCAGTTACAAGAATACGGAACTTATGGGGGAAGGATTTCGCCTAAAGACTATGCGCTTTCGCGGTCAGATTTCACAAGGTCTGGTGCAGCCTTTGTCTATACTACCGTTAGGAGACTATCGGATTGGCGATGATGTAACCGAGATTCTGGAGATCCGAAAGTGGGAAGTGGAAGAGCGTGTCACGACCAGCGGACGGCAACTGGGTCTGTTCCCGGATGGCATCACCAAAACTGATGAGTTGCGCGTGCAATCCTACCCCGAACTGATTGAGGAATTCCAAGCAGCAGGAGAGTACTATATCAGCACGAAGATGGACGGTACCAGTGTGACGATGTACCTGCGGGGCGGGCATTTTGGTGTTTGCGGTCGCAATTTTGAATATGTGGACGATGAAAAATGCGCGATGTGGCGCTATGCCCATGAGCATCAGATTGAAGAAAATCTGATTGCACATGGATATGACAATGTGGCGATTCAAGGGGAATACTGTGGCGCAGGCATCCAAAAGAATCGATTGAAATTGGTCAAACCACAGTGGTATGTTTTTACGGTCATCAACCTGACTACAGGTAGACGATACGATCTCAAAGAAATGCAGGTACTTTGCGACCTTGTCGGATTAAATATAGTTCCGATTGAGGAAATCAAGGAACAATTCCCCTATCAAACGGTAGAGGAATTGTTAGAACGCGCCAAAGGGAAATATACCTCCGGCGCAAACAAGGAAGGGATTGTGATTAGGCCGACGAAAGGGGTTTACAGCCAGACCTTGCGCGGACCGCTATCAATGAAAGTGTTGAATAATGAGTATTTGTTGAAGGAATGAGAGTTGTCAAGGGTAGTGGTGATAATTTTGGAAGGAGTTGGTTACTGTTCACGCCTTTGGCGTTCACAGCAACAAATCGCACAAATCGCCATGCGATATAAAACATCGCTATGCGATAAAAAGCATCGCTATGCGATAAAAAGCATCGCTATGCGATAAAAAGCATCGCTATGCGATAAAAAGCATCGCTA
>JAISHZ010000293.1 GCA_031262285.1 Lachnospiraceae bacterium
AGACGCGGCAGAGTCGGACTCAAAGACCCCAACCGCCCCATCGGTTCCTTCCTCTTCCTAGGTCCTACCGGTGTCGGCAAGACCGAGCTTTGTAAAGCCTTAGCCGAAGCAATGTTTGGCTCCGAAGACGCGATGATACGCGTGGATATGTCGGAATACATGGAAGGGCATTCCGTTTCCAAGATGATCGGCTCGCCGCCCGGCTATGTCGGTTTTGACGAGGGTGGGCAACTTAGCGAAAAAGTTCGCCGAAACCCTTATTCGGTCATTCTATTTGATGAAATCGAAAAGGCGCACCCGGATGTATTTAATATCCTGCTGCAAGTCCTAGACGATGGGCATATCACCGACTCCAAGGGTCGGAAGGTCAGCTTCAAAAATACCGTACTGGCCATGACCTCCAACGCGGGCGCACAGCGTATCGTCGATCCCAAAAACCTTGGTTTCGCGGCGCAAAGCAACGCTACCAAAGACTATGAAAAAATGAAATCCGCCGTGATGGAGGAAGTGAAGAAAAGCTTCAAACCGGAATTTGTCAACCGTATCGACGAAATCATCGTCTTCCACCAGCTCACACAGGAAAACCTTGCCGAGATCATCGAGTTACTTGCCTCAAACTTGTGCGCACGTGCGAAAGCTCAGTTAAACCTAAGCTTACGCATCGCACCGGCTTTAAAGGATCATTTAATCCAAAAATACTCCGATCGCAAGATGGGTGCCAGACCGCTCAAACGCGCCGTGCAGTCTGTCATTGAAGATGCACTGGCTGAAGAAATTTTACAAAAACGAGTGCTTCCCGGGACGACTGTGGAAGTAAGTTATCAGGATGAGAAAGTTACTTTTATACCTACGTAACATATAGGAACATGAATAGAATACGACTCAACTCGCATTGACCCTCGCTTATTACGTATTTTCTCTTATGCATTGCGCGTTGTTCTTCACGTGCTTCGTGTTCGCAAATGATATGTTATGCGCAGTCCTATCGCGTATGCTACATTTCATCTTAAAGTTTTACCGAAGGAGAATCAAAATGGGGGAAAAGATTCTGATCGTCGAGGACGATACCGATATCAACAATCTGATCTGCGCAGCGCTTGGCAAGGTCGGATACGATTGTACGCAAGCATATTCTGGTACAGAAAGTTTACTCTATGTAAAGCATGAGACATTTGCCTTGATTCTGTTGGATCTCATGCTTCCCGGTCTTGACGGGAAAGCGGTGCTATCGGCGATACGAAAAGACTTTCGCACACCCGTTATCGTGCTGTCCGCAAAGGATACCTTGGAAGATAAGGTAGACTTATTAGACGCGGGTGCGGAAGATTACATAACCAAGCCTTTTGAGATTCCCGAGTTACTCGCCCGCGTCGCCGTACAGATTCGCCGCTTCCTCGGACAGGAAGAAAAAAAGCCTACTCTTCTAACCTACAAAGATTTACAGCTCGACACCGCTCATTTTGGCGTTACTTTGTGTGGAGAAGAGATCGCTTTGACCCGTCAAGAATTCAAGATTCTAGAACTCCTTCTCTCCCATCCCACTCGCATCTACTCCAAACAAGAAATCTATGACTATGCTTGGAACGATATTTACATCGGAGAAGACAAGACAATCAATGTTCATGTCAGCAATATTCGTAAAAAGCTAAAGCAAATCACCGCAGAAGAGTATATCGAAACGGTATGGGGGATAGGGTTTAAGTTGGCAAAGTGAAACATATTCGTAATATCATAGATAATTCATATTAATCTACAGAGAAAGAGCCAGTCTTGGATTTATGTCCATGACTGGCCATTACCCGAATGCTCTGAAAGCTTGGAACTACCATATGCCAAACGGCGCGTACGATGTGAGAGGTCGGCTACACAATTAATGGGTAGCCTCCTACTTGATTCGGTTGGTTCCTGAGCAGTAACTGAAACGTTGTTACTGTTCAGGAATTTTGCTGATTGGGTGACACGAAAGGTTGAAATGTGTAAACTCAACCTTAATGGCATTGCAAAATACGGGGTTTATGGTACATACACTTGTGAAATTGATACAATTATTTTATCTTGCAGTTCCACTCTGTAAGGGGTTTGATAGCCAAAATTCAAATGATCTTCCCAACTGTGACGGAAGTCAGCTAATGGCACATCAAATGGTTCGGCTCCTCTAAGAATCGTAAATTTGCAATTATAATCGATACCCAGTGACAACTTTTTCTCCTCCGCGTTGTGTATATAAAAACCGTTAGCCAATGATTCCGGATCAATATCCAACGCCCATAATTCTTCTTGATTATCAGTATCCGTAAGCCACTGAATTTCATCAAACGAGCAGATATAGGTTATCCAATCTATACTTGTCAGATACCCTAGCTTGGTTTCCGTGGCTGCTTCCTGTGATGCTTGCCCTGTAACTTGAGAATCGTCAGGATTCGCTTGATCCATAGACGCTGTTTGCGTCTCCGGCTCAATCTCTACAGTGTGATCAGACTGTATCGACGTCATGGTTTCAACTTTTGATTGTGCGCTTTCATCCATACTTTTCGAACCGTTAACCGATCCGGCGGAAGTGCACCCTACCAGACAAAAAGTGACTGCTATTATCCATACGAATCGATATGAGCGTGGTTTCGCATTAATTTGGTTTAAATTTTTCATCTATTATAACTCCTTTTGAATGAGTAGTATAAGAGATATTTATCCTTCTATATGTATAACGCAGCAGAAGCAAAAATCTATCGCACTTTTCAATAAATTTTTGAAAATAATTAGTGATGTGAAAGTAGAGTCAACTATTGAATATCTACAGATTGAGCAACGTCAAGAAGCATCTCAATTGTCACGTTTCCGCTTACATAGAAACGATAGCCGCCGTTATCCCAGACTACTGAGCTCTTATAATCTGTAGAAGTCGCCGAAAAGGTATGATAGGTAATACCATCATAAAAAAATTGACCATAATTTACGTTTTCATTATTGACAGACACTGAGCTATCAGATGAAACACCGTGAAACTCAATATACTCGTCTTTATCATTGCCATAAACAATGGTAATAGTGTCTGTTAACGATGAGGATTGAATTTTTACAAAATCGTTC
>JAISHZ010000024.1 GCA_031262285.1 Lachnospiraceae bacterium
ACTCCGCACATCGGGCATGTCGAATCGCGCTCATTTAAAGATATGATTCCGCGCTACCGTACCATGAAAGGATATCAAGTTCCCCGAAAAGCCGGATGGGACACGCATGGACTTCCCGTAGAATTGGAAGTGGAAAAGCAATTGGGGCTTGATGGCAAAGAACAAATTGAAGCATATGGGCTAGACCCATTTATCCGGAAATGCAAAGAAAATGTGTGGAAATATAAAGGAATGTGGGAGGACTTTTCCGGTGCGGTTGGATTTTGGGCAGATGTGGATCACCCTTACGTCACCTATGATGATGAGTATATTGAGTCCGAATGGTGGGCGCTTCATCAGATCTGGGAGAAAGGGCTTCTTTATAAAGGATTTAAAATCGTCCCTTATTGTCCGCGCTGTGGCACACCGCTATCCAACCACGAAGTAGCGCAAGGATATCAAGAAATCAAAGAAAAATCGGCGATCGTACGCTTTCGAGTAAAAGCCACAGCCGCTTCTGCTAAAGGAACAAGCGAACAACCTGACGATACGTACATTTTGGCATGGACGACGACTCCTTGGACACTGCCTTCGAATGTAGCGTTGTGTGTGAATCCCCAAGTAGAGTATGCAAAAGTAAAAGCGGGAGACGGGTATACGTACTATCTCGCGAAAGAATTGTTGGACAGTGTGCTGGGAAGATTTCGAACCGAGGATTCACCCGGTTATGAGATAGTAGAAACGCTGACCGGCAAAGAAATGGAGGGGATGGAATATGAACCTCTCATGGACTGTGCGGTCGAGATTTACCAAAAGCAAAACAAAAAAGCGTTTTATGTAGTTTGCGCAGAATATGTCACCGTGACGGATGGGACCGGAGTGGTGCATATCGCTCCGGCATTCGGAGAAGACGACGCACAGACAGCGCGACTCTATGATTTGCCATTTGCGCAATTGGTCGATACCTCGGGGCTGATGACCAAAGAAACACCGTATGAAGGCGTTTTTTGTAAAAAAGCAGATCCGCTCATTTTGCGTGATTTACAGCAAAATGGATTCCTCTTTGACGCACCGCCCTTCGAACACAGCTATCCGCATTGTTGGCGATGTGATACCCCGCTGATTTATTATGCAAGAGACAGTTGGTTTATCCGTATGAGCGCGGTCAAAGAGGAAATGATCGCGAATAACCATACGATTAATTGGGTTCCGGAATCGATGGGCAAAGGTCGTTTCGGCGACTGGTTGGAAAATATTCAAGATTGGAGTATCTCTCGCAACCGTTATTGGGGAACCCCTCTCAATATCTGGATCTGTGATTGTGGTCATCAACACGCTGTCGAAAGCCGCGCCGAGTTGATCGCTATGAGCGGGGAGGAAGCAGCCAAGACGGTAGAATTGCACCGTCCCTATATCGATGAGATCACCTTGCAGTGCCCAATTTGCGCAGGACGTATGAAAAGAGTACCGGAAGTCATCGACTGTTGGTTTGACTCCGGAGCGATGCCTTTCGCACAACACCATTATCCCTTTGAAAATCAAGACTTATTTGAAAAACAATTTCCCGCACAGTTTATTTCGGAAGCGGTCGATCAAACCAGAGGGTGGTTTTATACCCTATTGGCAGAATCGACATTGTTGTTTGGCAAATCCAGTTTTGAAAATGTCATCGTACTTGGGCACGTCCTAGATGAAAATGGACAAAAAATGTCCAAGTCCAAGGGGAACGCGGTTGACCCGATGGAAGCGTTGGAGACCTATGGCGCAGATGCGATTCGATGGTATTATTACGCAAGCTGTGCACCGTGGCTGCCGAAACGCTTTTCCGGCAAAATCGTCACAGAAGGACAGCGTAAATTTATGGGTACGCTATGGAACACCTACGCCTTTTTGGTGTTGTATGCCAATATAGATGGATTTGACGCAACCAAGTATTCCTTGTCGTACGAGCAATTACCTGTGATGGATCGTTGGCTCTTATCCAGACTTCATTCTGTGATCGCATTGACTGACCGGAGTTTGGAGGCATATGCGATTCCCGAAGCCACCAGAGCGTTATCGGATTTTGTGGATGAAATGAGCAATTGGTATGTCAGAAGAAGCAGAGAACGGTTCTGGGCCAAAGGGATGGAACAAGACAAGATCAACGCATACATGACCTTATATATTGCTCTGGTAGAAGTGTGCAAACTGGCTGCGCCGATGATTCCTTTTATGACAGAAGCAATCTACCAAAATCTTGTGCGATCCATTGATGCGAACGCGCCGGAAAGCATACATTTGTGTGATTACCCGGTTTCCGACGACAAGATGATCGACGAAGTATTGGAAATGAATATGCGCAATGTCTTAGAGACTGTCGTTATGGGAAGAGCTTGCAGAAACAATGCAGCGCTCAAAAACAGGCAACCGCTTGCTTTGATGATTGTGAAAGCGGATTTTGCGGTTGATGAGTTTTATCAAGCGATTATACGGGAAGAATTAAATATCAAGGAACTTCTTTTTACGCAAGACGTACGAGCGTTTACGACATATCAATTCAAACCACAACTACGCACCGTCGGACCTAAGTACGGAAAGCTTCTAGGCGGTATCCAAAAGGCATTGTCGCTTTTAGATGGCAATCAAGCGATGGACGAATTGGAGGCCAATGGGAGACTATGCTTTTCGGTGGAAAATGACGAAATAGAGTTGACCAAAGAAGATTTGTTGATCACAATGCAGCAAAAAGAAGGCTATATTTCCGAAGAAAGCAACCGGCTCACGGTGGTGCTTGACGCGAATCTGACAGACGATTTGATAGAAGAAGGGTATGTGTATGAGATGATCAGTAAGATTCAAACCATGCGCAAAGACGCGGATTTTGAAGTGACGGATCATATCAGAATCTCTGTCGTCGGCAATGACAAACTGATCGAGACGCTTGCACGGAATCGGGAATTGATCAGCGGTAAGGTATTGGCAGATGAGGTATTTTGTAATAGGCATTTCGCTGTGTCAAAAGAATGGAATATCAATGGGGAAATGGTGACTATCACACTGGAACGAATCGCAAATGGCACACAGTAGAAAAAGGAGGTTCTGATTTGAAAACGAATATGACTGGCGGCAAAACGGTGACATCCTCATCCAGTACCACAGCCGATGTGGCTAAAACGACACCCTATACCAAACGAGCAAAGTTTGACAAAGAATTATTCAAAAGAAGTGTTTTGTATAATATTAAGACGCTCTATCGCAAATCATTGGACGAAGCGACACCACAGCAGATCTTTCAAGCAGTGGCATATGCCATGAAAGATCAAGTGGTAGATAATTGGATGGAAACGCAGAAAGCATATGAAAAAGCGGATGCGAAAACCGTTTATTATATGTCAATGGAATTCTTGATGGGACGAGCTCTGGGCAATATCATGATCAATATGAAAGCTTATGAACCTGTCAAGGAAGCCATGGCGGAATTAAATCTGGATCTGAATATCATAGAGGATCAAGAACCGGATGCCGCTCTGGGTAATGGAGGATTGGGACGTCTGGCTGCCTGCTTTTTGGATTCTTTGGCGACTTTGGGGTATGCGGCGTATGGTTGCGGGATACGGTATCGGTATGGGATGTTCAAACAAGAGATTCGTGACGGATACCAAGTCGAAGTACCGGATAATTGGTTGGTAGACGGCAATCCGTTTGAACTCCGCAGACCTGAATATGCGAAGACTGTGAAATTTGGCGGCTATGTGACGGTACGCAATGACGAGACCGGTCGCAGCCACTTTTCGCAAGAAGGCTATCAATCCGTACAAGCAGTTCCTTATGATTTACCGATTGTCGGTTATGGCAATGCCATCGTGAACACACTGCGTATCTGGGATGCCGCTCCGGCGGAGTGCTTTAAACTCGACTCCTTCGAAAAAGGCGATTATCAAAAAGCAGTGGAGCAGGAAAATCTTGCAAGAAATATTGTTGAAGTACTATACCCGAATGATAATCATTATGCGGGCAAAGAACTTCGACTCAAACAACAGTATTTCTTTATTTCCGCATCCGTGCAAGAAGCAGTTGAAAAATACATGAGAAAGCACGATGATATCCGCAAATTCCACGAAAAGGTGGTATTCCAACTAAACGACACGCATCCGAGCGTTGCGATTGCGGAGCTGATGCGCATATTAATGGATGAGTATGAATTGACATGGGACGACGCATGGGCGGTTACGACGCAAACTTGTGCATATACCAATCACACGATTATGGCGGAGGCACTGGAAAAGTGGCCAATCGAGTTGTTTTCACGTTTACTACCCAGAATATACCAAATTATCGAAGAGATTAACAGGCGTTTCCTATTGGATGTTCACGCGAAATATGATTCCATGCAAGGCGTGAATGTGCAAGACAAAATCAAAAAAATGGCGATTATATACAATGGTCAAGTGAAAATGGCGAATTTGGCGATTGTCGCCGGGTTTTCGGTCAACGGAGTGGCAAGGCTTCATACTGAGATACTGGAAAAGCAAGAATTAAAAGATTTTTATGAATTGTTTCCGCAAAAATTCAATAATAAGACAAATGGAATTACACAAAGACGTTTTCTGGCGCATGGGAATCCGCTTCTGGCAGCATGGGTGACGAACCGAGTGGGCAGTGACTGGATCACCGATTTGCCCAAGATTGCACCGCTTCGCTTTGCTGCGGATGACAAGAGAGCGCAGCAGGAATTTATGAACATCAAATATCAAAATAAAGTGCGGTTGGCGCAATACATTATGGAGCATAATGGGATAGAAGTGAACCCTAGATCTATCTTTGATGTACAAGTAAAACGGTTGCATGAATACAAGAGACAGCTTCTAAACATTTTGCACGTCATGCATTTGTACAACAAGATCAAAGAGAATCCCACCATGGACTTTTATCCACGCACGTTTATCTTTGGGGCAAAAGCGGCAGCAGGGTATGTGAACGCGAAGCTGACGATCAAACTCATTACGTCAGTGGCAGATGTGATTAATCATGATGCTTCGATTGACGGTAAGATTAAGGTAGTCTTTATTGAAAACTATAATGTATCCAATGCGGAGCTGATCTTTGCTGCAGCAGACGTCTCAGAGCAGATTTCCACCGCGAGCAAGGAAGCATCCGGAACGGGTAATATGAAGTTCATGCTCAATGGAGCTTTGACCTTGGGAACGATGGATGGTGCCAACGTAGAGATCGTGGAAGAAGTGGGAGCTGAGAATGCGTTTATTTTTGGGTTGTCCTCCGATGAAGTCATCCGATACGAAAACTACGGCGGATATTATCCGATGGACATTTTTAACAACGATCAAGATGTTCGCAGGGTGTTGATGCAATTGATCAATGGGACATTTTCACCGCGTGATCCGGAAATGTTCCGCACACTATACAATTCACTGCTCAATACACAAAGCACACAAAAAGCGGATATGTATTTCATCTTGAAGGATTTTCGTTCGTATGCCGAGGCACAATCGAAAGTGGAAGCGGCATACCGCAATGAGTCAGAGTGGGCAAAAAGCGCCATTTTGAACATTGCAGCGGTTGGGAAATTTTCTTCAGATCGTACGATCTTGGAATATGTAGAAGATATCTGGCATTTGGATAAAGTGGTTCTTACAAGATAAAGAAATGGCGGGGGTTAATCCCCCGCCATTATTCGTTCTATCCATTCTTGTGGTAATTCTCCGACTTTGACATACAGAGGGTATTCTACCGTTGGAGTGGCTTCTTGTGTTGCGATTGCCTGTAGTCTTGCGATTTCCTGTGCTGAATTGTCCTGCACGGCAGAGTCGGTTATTTCCGGTGTGGAAAGAAGCTCTGCTGTTTCCCGATCTAGGTAGGCGGTGCCGATCGATAAGTAGGAGAGCGGCGCACCGTTGATGGTACTATTATTTCCGAAATAGAGAAACTCTGAGAGTTTTGAAAGTTGTGCCGGATCCGTTATGAGGAGCTGATATTGCGGTGAAGCATTCCATACGGTGTCAGGACCCATTTGGATGGCTATTTGACTCCATGTCGCAAATAGATCCTCCATGGTTTTATCCATGGATTCATAACCGCTTAATCCGTACCAAGAACCAATCGTGTCCAAAGACTGCTCATTGAGTAGATTGGGGAAGGATAGATTGACCGCTTGAATCCCCAAGTCTTCCCAATCAAATATCGCATCCGGGAACATAGTGCGTAGCAGTGATATCGTATTTTCATACACATTGTGTATTTCTAAGGAATTCTGTGTGTATAGTTCGTTAAAAAAACTAAAGTTGATATAACCGATGGATAACCCTGTACGCAATTCATTCGGTGTGTAATGTGCATCAAAATCTGCTTGATACGCGTCAAACAATGCTTGAATATCCTCGCGACGAGTGATTTGATAGGTGGTGTGACTAAAGTCAGCAAACTCAACGACTTTTGGTGGATCTATCTGGTTTTCAGAGAGACGGAAGAAGTGATAGCGGAATTCCGGGCTATCCAAAATTGGCCAGAAGGCTTCAAAATCCATTTCATTCAAAGAATAATGTCTATACATATGGAGTCCATTGTCTAATGTGATTTTCACTTCGACAGGAAAAGTAGTCGGTCTTACTTCTGAAGGAATCGGATACATATACAAAATATCACTTTGGTTCGTTAAATTCTGTGAACGTGAATTCTGAACCAATGTAACCAAAGCTTGGTGGATGGAGTCGATATTCGTGTAATTCATGTTTCCATAGCGAAAGTCAGACGCATCCAATTCAGAGGTGGGTTGATAGGAAGGGACCCCATTTTGAAGGATCGTATCGCTGGGTTGACGAATGAATTCTCCGTATGAACTGACATAATATCGGTAAGTGTTATCATGGTAATTGCTAAAATAAAAAGTAGCGCTCTGAATATCGTTTTTGTCAGGGATCCATCGATTGTATCCGAACCATCCGCCCACGATACACAAAAAGAAAATCAATGTCGCGCCACAGCAAATCAACATCTGCACTTTGTGACGCAAAAAAGAACGAAAGCTCATGTCGAAGATCATATTGGATATCCCAAAACTAAGAATAGCGCCCAACAGACAACCAAAGATGGTTAAGCCTAATGCACCGGTATCAATATGCAGAAAGATCATACGGAAGAAAAAAGCACCCGCCAGTCCCATAATGAAAGTAATCGGTATGCGCAAAAATCGTTGTATCCATTTATTTTCAATCCCCATACCGGCTAGCTCACTTGCTCTCTTACAATACAATTTCCATGCAAGAAAGAGATGGAGCGCCATCAAAGTGCTACTACCCAGATAGAGTCCCCACAGTTGACTTTTCCATGCAGGATCAGAAACAAACTCTATGAGAAATCGAAGGACGCTGAAAAAGGGAGCAGTCCATATCAAGGCATCTGCAGGGATCGAGAACGTGATAAAGGTAGATAAATACTCGAGAAACAAAAACTGCAGTAAGGCATATGTGATCATCGTTCCCAGACCAAAGACCATCATTGCGAAGAAAGTATTTAGTAGATTGCCGGAAATCATCACACATAGTAGAGCAAAATGGTAGATGATGAGGAAGATCATCAGTGTGACCAAAATACCTTTCCCGACGCTTTGAAGAATCGCTGCGGAAAACCCTCCGATAGAAGTAAAAGTCAATACAAGCACCAATAACGAGCAAAGAAGGAGAGGCACCAGCCAGATCACCAGTCCATTTCCATACACCACAAAGAAAAATCGGCTGCGTTTCACGGGTAGAGAATGAAAGCGATCGGATTCCTTTCTCGATTGTAGATAATGAAATCCGGATACTGCTCCAAGGATCGCCATGAAGATAGCGACAGATCCAATGAAAGCGAAATAATCCGCTTGAAAATAAGAAAGGAAATAGTCCTTGATCTTCCAATCGAGATTTGCAGAGATCGATTGATTATGAAAGAACTGGGTTTGCGCCACCAAAAAGGGTACAATCACGAACAGGATATTGATCAAAGCCGATATCGCCAGAAACCATATTCGCCGCTTGAAATCATAACAGCAAATCCGAAACCAACTTACGATTTGCGGGGTTTGAATGTGATTTGCGGCATCAGTGGTTGTTTTCTGTGTCTGCTTCTTAGGAAAGAAAGAATTTTTTGAAGTCATAACCTTGCACCTCCGTTTCGCTGATAAAGATCTCTTCTAAAGTTAAAGGAAGCAACTCCCAAAAGGTTGGTTTCAAAGTTTCCATCACGCTTGTAATGAAGTCTTTTTCGCCTCTGATCGTCAAAGTATAAAGAGTGCCTCGATGATCCTTTTTGAGAATGGGGAGTTGCTCTTCCAATTGCTGCAAATCTTCTTCTTTTTGAAAAGCGCATTGTAGTCTGTGAATCCCAAGTTTCATATCATCCAAATCTTTGCTGAGCAGCACACCACCATTGTGTAAAAGCCCCACATGGTCACAGATATCTTCCAGCTCACGCAAATTGTGAGAAGCAATAATCGGTGTCAGCTTCCGATTGTCAATTTCACGGATAAACAAGCTTTTGACCGCTTGTCGCATCACAGGATCCAATCCGTCAAATGTTTCATCACACAGCAGGTATTTCGTTCCGGCGCACACGCCGTATAGGATGGAGAGCTGCCGCTTCATGCCTTTTGAAAAACTGCCGATCTTCCGATGGCAATCCAGTTTCACCGTATCTAACAGTGACAAAAATCGCTTTTCGTCAAACGCGGGGTAATACACTTGATAGAACCGCATGAGTTCCATAGGGGTATCATTGTTTTTGTAATATGGTTCATCCGGAATATAGAAAATAGA
>JAISHZ010000308.1 GCA_031262285.1 Lachnospiraceae bacterium
GTGATGTGCGTTTGAAAATTAGTGTTTCCCAGTTCTTTGCATTGATAGTTATAGAAAGTAGGACGCGAACGCTTGTTTGGATCTTTGTTTATGCTTTTTTCTGATAATATTGGTTTTGACAAATAAGGCGTATCATGTTATTATCATGTACGACTATTTAATAGAAAATAATGTGTAGAATTGAGGGACATATGACCGCATTAAAGGCTGAATTTCGGACAATTTGGGAACTATTTAAGGAACTGTGGCTAAATAGATGCTACAGATACAGTTGTATCGCAATTACGCTTCTGAGTTTTATTACATTATTGACACATCCGACCGTCGGAATTGATGACACCGCTTTCTCTCTTTATTTTGTTGATGGGGTAGCACCTGCTACAGGACGTTGGTGTCTCTATCTTTTGCACAAGGTAATTCCTCTGGGGTACAATCCCTATATTATTGAGTTTATTGGGATATTGATATGGAATGTCTCCGTTACTCTTTGGTGTAGTATCTTTCGACAGATCGTTGGCAAATCAATTTCTATCTGGGTATATATCGTGTTTGCTTGTACGATGATATCTTCTCCGATTTTGTCTGAACTACTAGTCTGGTATCTACATAATGGGATTTTTGTCGCATATGGGATCACTGCTTTGGCAGTATTGACATTCACCACTGCGTTGTTGGAGGCTGTTTCTCGCCAAACGAGGGTGATTTGTTTTATGGTCTCTGTCTTGCTTTTGTCGATCGCGCTTGGGTTCTATGAATCCATGATGATCGTATTTTTGATGGGTGCGATGATGTTTTATCTATTGCTTTTCATCACGAAAGCAAAACGATATCTCTTAAGATTATGGAACTGGTTAGGAGCGTTTTTGTTCTGTGCAGGAGCGAGTCTATTGTTGCGAACTGTCATCATACAATTGATCTGTGTATTCTTTCATCTGGACGATCAAAAGGGGATATTAGAAAGTAGAGGTTTACACGAATTTTTCCAATGGTTTTCAGAGGAAAAAGGTTGGAGTGCTTTTTTTGCGGTAATGAGAGATTTCTTTATTAAATACTATATTGATGCGACCGTCTTTTTACCAATTACTGTGACTGTTTTGGCGATTGTCATTCTCTTGATCATTGGCTTTTCCTATGCGATTCGTAGACGGTCATTTCCGATCTTTTTTTGCGTCATTGCGATTATCTTATTACCTTGGGTACTGCCGGTTTTGGAGGGAACGACAACGCCTTACCGAAGCAGCCAATATATACCGCTTTTATGTGGTTTTGCTGCTCTTTTACTTTTTCGGGAGATCCATACGCGCAAAGTGAATGGAGTGTTACGATGGGCAGTGATTCTTTGTACCATTTTCATCTTAACTCGCCAAACAATTGAGATGAATAAATGGTTCTATTTAGATGCTGTGAAATATGAAGACGCCAAGCAAACAATGGAATCCGTTTCCCTTTATATTCAAGAAAATTGTGACAGTTCAAAACCGGTTTGTGTGATAGGTAGTTACGAAATACCGCAGGGCTTGATATCTTCTGCATATAGCCCCAATTGGTCTAAGCGTACCAAATTAGCGAAATTCCTTATTGTCACACTATTTGGTTCCGAAGTCTGGAGTGATTATGAAACTCCACACGGCTACGCGGTAGCGGAGACTCCTTTATTGTCAGTGATCGAATGGGGTACCCATGCTTTTCAGCGTTTAGATACTGAATTGGCAAAATTCTGTGATATGCATGGTATCTTTTTTCAAGCGGATAACAATCCATCTCACTATGCCAACGCATTACAAACATTTGCAGAGTCGCCATCATGGCCGCAAAAAGGGTCTGTAGTAGAGCAAGAAGATCATATTGTGGTAAATTTCGGTATATAAACCATCAGCAAAGTGAGCTATCATTCGCTCGTACTGTCATGACATTGATTCACGTCGCCAATCTACATACGAAAGCTTATTGATGCACTGAGCCGAGGGGAGTTGGGGTGTTATCTAACACCCCAAACTCTTCTCGGCTCTGTGCGGTTCGTCCGGGATACAGTTCCTTTGAAACGCAAATAGGCAAACTTGTAAATGATAAAGTTTGAAAGTAATAGAACTTTCAAACGATTTGATTGATACGCGTGCCGTTGGCACGCAGACGGGGATAAATATGACTATGCCAGAAATCGTTCTAAGATCTGCCGAAAGCACCATTTGTAATCAATTCTTGAAATAGCTTGAGCTGCGACAATTTCTTCCGAATAATAAACCTCTCCATCCACCACATATTGAATCGACCCAACCAGTGTCCCCTGCGCCACGGGCGCTTCCAGATGATCTTTCGTTTTGCATAACACTTGAATCGTTTCCCCTTCTTCCAGCAATATCCCGCGATCGACAGCAGCAGAGGAACGTCCTTGGATCGCAAGTTGCATATACGCCGCTTCTCCTAAATGGTTTGGACGCCCTCCTTCCACCAACAGCTGCTCTAGTTGATCTTCCGGATACGCTACATCGGTAAAAGTTTCTCTGGAAAATGTTTGAAGTCCATACTCCATCAGCTTCCTTGTGTCACTCCATTTATAGGATTTGTTGTTGGGCCAACCACAGGCAAGTAATGCGACGATCAAGGTCGTATCTCCTCTCCTCACCGCTCCTACATAACAATACCCCGCTTTGTTGGTAAATCCCGTTTTGCCGGTAAGCGCACCGTCCATCATATTCAAAAACGCGTTGTGATTGGTACATTGAAAAGAACGCCCCTCTAAGGTCGTTAAAAAATGTGATGGGGTTCGCGTAATGGTTAAGAAATCTTCTTTTTTGGGAGATACTTGTATACAATATGCCAAAATATTCGCCAATTCCGTCGCCGTCGTGCTATGCTGTCTGATCACGGTTTCTCCATCCGCAGGAGCACTCATTTCTTCTGCATCCAAACCATTGGGCGTTATGAAATAGGTATTTTCACAACCAAGCTCCTTCGCCTTTTGATTCATCATCCCGGCAAATGCCGCAACAGCCTGCTTACTTTCTTCCTTGGAATATTGCGACGCAGGAGTCATTTGCATAGATTCGGGAAGCAGTCGCTTTCCGATATGTTCCGCCAAAGCGATTGCGGTATCATTATGAGATTCCAACATCAAAGAATACAGTAAATCTCTGACCAAAAACTGTTCGCCTGTTCTCGCAAACAATTTCACTTCCGGCATACCGGCGGCGTAGGCGGAGATGTCCACGACTTCATTCATATCCGCATTTTCCAAGACAAGTATACATGTCATGATCTTCGTGGTACTTGCCATTGGTAAGACAGCATCTTGATTTTTCCCAAACAAAACACGACCCGACTCCGCATCTATTAAAACTGCAGAGGTCGCGTATAAGTCTATGTTCCCATTTGATAAAGTCGCTATGTCTTCAAATTCGGTCTCTTCTATATCAGTCTCTTCTATATCAGTCTCTTCTATATCGATTTCTTCTATTTCGGTCTCTTCTATGTAATTGATACGTTGTGTTTGGTTCTTGCTCTGCTTTGCGTAACTGTCAACAGAGGTAAGTACCACATGACACAATATACACAGCAATAAACACAAAATGAAAAAACGACGACAAATTTTCCTAACCCAATTTTTCATAAGATAAGATACGCTTTACCTTTTTGTATAGTATATGTAAAGCATACAGAATCAAGAAGTAACAAATGAAAAGTGTTACGCTTCACGGGTTCGCCGATCTAAGTTTATCGATTGTCGATACACAGAACCGCACAGAGCCGAAAGGCATTTTGGGTGTTATACGTTCTGTGGAGATGAGACCAAGTGAAAATGAGCGCTTGCTTGTGCGCGCATTTTCACTGTTCT
>JAISHZ010000341.1 GCA_031262285.1 Lachnospiraceae bacterium
GATCACGGCAAAGAAATCAACTTCCCAAGCGGTATGAATGCCATGGGAGAAATCACCCAAAAACTCTATGAAACATTGACCGGTATTCAAATGGGTACCATCGAAGCTCCGAAAGGCTGGATCTTTGAGATATAAAAGAAAGGAATCGTCGTGCGAATCGGTAGATATGAAAGAGGTATGATTGGACTGTGTATGTTATTACTGACATTTCCATGGGCGCTTAGCGCCTGTGGAAAAAACGATTCCATTCCCCCCATTGTGTTTACCACACAACTCAAGGACAATGAGATTTTTCGAATCGGAGCACGCTCTTGTACCTTACCGGAGATCATGGTATACCTCACCACCACACAGAATCAATACGAACGAGTCTATGGTTATGAGATTTGGGAAGTTAGCGTGAATGGCAGATCCTTAGAAGATAGCATAAAAGAAAATGTGCTTGCGAAAATCGCACAGATTAAGACGATGTATCTATTGGCAATGGAGAGAGAAGTCGTATTGTCAGAGGAAGAAATCGCTCGTGTTGAAGCTGCAGCAGAAGACTATTTTCAGACGCTCAACGAGACAGAAATCAGCGCCATGAAAATCTCCATAGATATTATACAAAACCTATATACGGAATACGCCTACGCTGATAAAGTCTATCAACAAATCATTGGATCTTTGAATCCGGAAATCAGCGACGACGAAGCTCGTATTATTACGGTACAGCAAATCTATTTACAAGGAAAGACGACGGAAAATCTGACCCAAGCCCAAGAGGTGAGAGAACTTGCTCAGTCCGGAGAAGAATTCGAAGCGTTAGCACTCAGTTACAGCGATGAGGAAGTGATTACGGATTCCTTTGGCAAAGGAGAACGAGAAAGTGCGGTAGAAGCCGCTGCATTTGCGATGGAAACTGCGCAAATCAGCCAAGTTGTTGAGGGTGAAAACGGCTATTACATTTTGAAATGTATCTCCACCCTCAACCGAGAAGAAACAGATGTCAACAAACAAAAGATCGTAGAGCAACGCAAAGAAGAAGTCTTCGGACAAGATTATGATGCGTATGTCAAAGGTCTGGTGCGTATTTTAAATGAAGAAGCATGGGAAAAAGTTACGTTCCTCCACGATGAGGATATCACGACAGCAGATTTCTTTGATTGTTATACCAAATACTTTACGGTAAGCTAATATTCAAATCCACATCTCCTTCAATGCCATCAATACGTCCCTTTTCTGAATACTGCCATATTTTGTATTTATATGGGTAAAAAAGATCATCTCCATAATAAGCATACCATTTGTCATACGCTTCCAATTCCGCGATATTGACCAAAAGCGCTCCCATTTCGGTATTGTGATACATCATACAATCGTAACCGGCAGTGGCGATTCTATCCAAAAAGGTCTTCACGATAGCGGTACGTTCCTCCACGCTGATTAAATTCATACGCCCCTGGGAATCTCCAACCTTTTCTACATCCAATACAACAGGGTAGGTAAGTTCATATGGGGCGATCTGTTCCAGCATATATTCAGCTTCCTCGATCGCTTCTTCCGGTGTGATCGCCTGTGAAAAGTAATACACACCAACCTCTATCCCGGCAGCAATCGCACCCTCGATATTTTGCAGAAACTGCGTATCCGGCATCATCCGCCCTTCACTACCATATCCTCTGTATCCTACACGAATGATTGCAAATTCTACCCCTGCCGCTTTGACTTTATCCCAATCAATCGCCCCTTGATGATGAGAAACATCGATTCCCTTCTTGGAAACAAGCTCACCGTCTACCCAGTACTGGTATTCACCGCTTTCGAGCACTACGAGATTCTCTCGGCGTAGGGTATGCTTTTGCAACTGCTCTTGAATCGGTACGAAATGAAACAAACCATTGCTGACGACCACGATTTTGTCAGTATAAAAAGGTCGGAGTGTTTCAACAGTAGTCACCCCGGCGGATAAGCCTTGCGCAATACCGCCCAAGATTCTTTCTGCCTCCTTGGCAGTCGCTTCTGTCTTGGCGTTTTGTATGGCACTGTCTGTACTACGTAATGCGGCAGCAACCGCCGCATCCAAATCAGCTTGTGTAAAAATCGCATCAGAAGTTTTATCCAACTGTGCTACTTGATTCTCCATCCATTGATACAGGCTATACGCACCGTAGACGACACCCGAAAGCAATGTCAAACACCCTAAGATTGCGAACAGAGTCTTCATCACGGAGCGTTTTCTCGGACGCTTTTCCTCTTTTGTAGGACTCGTGGTCGTCGTAAAAGGTTGATTACGCGACACAGGCGCTGCAGATGGTTGCTTACGAGACGCAGGCGTAGAATGTTCTGAAAATCGCTTTTGCGGTGTGATCTGCGTATCGTCATGTATCACCAGGAGATCGTCATCAAAAACCATATCAAACTCATCGTACCCATCTTCTGCAGATTCCATATCGTTTTCGTATCGTATTTGATTATCTACTTCTATATCAAAACTGTTATGAACCGTTGATTTCTTCTTCATATGTACTCCTATCTGCGCGCCAAAGGCGTGCGTACCAATCGTAAAGCCGAATCACATAATTTTAACATAAATAATACAACGCTTCAAGACATAAAAGTATCTTGTGTTGTTAACGCAACCCACCAATGTTACACTTCACGCGTTCGCCGATCTACGTTTATAGCCAATCGATGAACAGAACCG
>JAISHZ010000350.1 GCA_031262285.1 Lachnospiraceae bacterium
CTGCCGATTTTTCAAAGATGAATGAATTGTACGATAGGAAAAACCAGCTTGAAGAGCATATTGATGCTTTGTATAGTGAATGGCTTGGAGAAAACCCGCTTTCAAACATACAGAATGGAGATTCGTGAAGAAGCAGAAAGAAAGGAAGTACAAATGATGACGGAATGGAACGCGGAATCGGAATCAAAAAGAACGCTGGATATTTTGAATGCGCTAGATCGTTATTATGGTACGGATGTAAAATGTTATTTGACACATGAGTCGGCATGGCAATTGTTAATAGCGACGATATTAAGTGCTCAGTGTACGGACCAAAGAGTCAATATCGTTACGGAGAGTTTATTTCGAGCATATCCGTCTATAGAGGCTTTTGCTGATGCAAAACAAGAAGAGTTGGAAGAAGCGATTCATTCTACGGGGTTTTATCATCAAAAAGCTAAAAATATCATTGCATGTTGTCAAAAACTGCGTTCCGAGTATGGTCAAGAGGTGCCTCGAACGATAGAAGAGCTGACGAAGTTGCCGGGAGTAGGGAGAAAGACGGCAAATGTGATAAGAGGTAATATATACCACGATCCAAGCATCGTCGTGGATACTCATGTGAAAAGAATCGCTAGGCGTTTGGGATGGACAAAAGAGAAAGATCCCAATAAAGTAGAAGAAGATTTAATGAGAGAGATTCCCATTGATCATTGGATAGCGGTCAATATACAGTTGATTGCACTGGGCAGAGCGATCTGCAAAGCACCGATACCGAAATGTGAGAATTGCTTTTTAACGTCACTTTGTCCGCATTTTTGGCAGAAAACTTGCATAAAATAAATAGCAAGCAACATCAATGATCGAAGGATTTTGGATTCATTCTTTCGGAATCGTTCGAAAATCACTCCGGATGAATATGCCTCGGACAAATATTTCGCAAAATGATTTTTTGGGATAAGGCAGGGAGCGCTTTCACGCTTCGAATCAGACGCTCGATTTCGGTTGGTTCCTCTAGTCTTTGATAAATTTGATACAAAAGCAAATACGTAGCTTTGACATCGCTTCCGATAGAAACGGCGTATTCTAAAACGAACCGTGCCTCCTGCACATATTGTTCGTCATACAGCAATGTGGCAAAGCGTTGCAAAGTACGGACAAGTAGGGTAAAGTTGTGGTCATATCGGGAAACCAAATGGATATTCGGAGCTCCATACTTAAATTTTAAGTCGGTATTGGAACAACCCGTAAAATTAACGATTTTTTGCTTTTTTAAGTCAGATAAAAGGGCGATACATTCTTGCATCTTGGGATTATCGGGGAGGAGATTGATTGGCAGTAGAGAGAGTGGAACGTTGATATACTTTAAGTCGTCCAAAGATTTGCGTGCCACAAGATTAGCAGCATTTTCGCGATCAATAAAAGCTTGCCTCGTTTGCGACAACTCTTTTTTGCTCAATCTTATCGCTCGGTGAATCACAAGAGCGAGAATCAGAATGCTTGCCAAGTACCACATTATCGTTTATAATCCTTTCAAGTCTATCAAAATATAAGGTGCATATCGCGCAAAGGAGCAGGGATGTTTCATTTCAACAAGAAGACAAAACAGCTTATTTCAAAGATTATCGTCATCATTATCGTAGGTGCGATGCTTTTCACTACTGTAGCATCTTTCCTTCCGTGATTCAATAAAATACTTAGCAGTTTATGATAGTAATCGCATAGATGTTACGATTCACACCCAATGTCAATTACTTATGACTACTTCTGATATTCATCGCTATGCGAGTTGGCGGTTACGACCCTTGCGAAATTAAGCATTCTGCATAATTTCGACTACGCGAGATAGTGGCTGTGAATAGTAACCACAGAGTTACAATACACACGTTCGCCGATCTACGTCTCAAAGGAAGTGTATCACGGACGAATCACACAGAGCCGTAGGGTGTTTTGATGTTAGACTTTCCGGGTGTTCCGCTGAGTCCAGAGCATGGTCTCCATCTCCACAGAATGTATAACGCCAAAAAATTCCTACGGCTCTGTACATCGATTAGCTATTAACATAGAACAGTGAACGCGTAAATCGCAATAATGTATAAGGAGCCGTGCATGAAGATTTTACAACGAGACAAACAGTGGCTGATGATACTGTGCCTTGTGGCAGGGTTTCTTTTTTTACGTTTTGGAATAACTGCACAAGCGGCTACAGAACCTACGATTCAAAAAGGGGTATTCGCGCAGGACATCAATTTATCCGGCATGACCGGTACTCAAGCGAAGACAGCTATCGAAGAGTATGTGTCAAATTTGGGGCAGGTAACGGTCGTCTTGGTCGCAGGAGGCGAGCAAGAAGTATCTGTGACAGGCGAGGATCTTGGTATTATGTGGAGTAATACACAGATTGTCGAGGAAGCGCTGATGCTTGGCACAGGCGGTAATGTCGTGCAGCGTTACAAAGCACTCAAGGATCTGGAACATGAGAACAAGATTTTCGAGATCGAGCTTTCCTTTAATGTAGGAGCGATCAACGCGATTCTGAATGAGAAATGTACTCCATACGATCAAAAATCAGTGAATTTTTCTTTAATTCGTGAAGGGGAGGAGTTTACGATTATTCCCGGACAAACCGGATACAAATTAGATGTAGAGTCTTCGATTGATCTCGTATACCAATATTTAACGTCACAATGGGATGGAACCACCTGTCGGATTCCGCTCTCTGTCGGGGTAGAAACACCGCGAGGGAGTTTTGAGGAATTGTCCTTGGTACAGGACGTATTGGGGAAATGTGAAACTTCGTTTACGACTTCCGGAGTTGCCAGAAGCGCGAACGTGACAAACGGTTGCGCACTGGTCAATGGAACCTTGCTATACCCGGGTGAGGAATTTTCTACCTATGATGCTGTCGCTCCTTTTACGGAACAAAATGGATATTATATGGCAGGTTCGTATTTAAACGGCAGAGTAGTAGACAGCTTGGGCGGGGGAATCTGTCAAGTATCCACTACCCTCTATGACGCGGTCTTGGATGCAGAACTTGAAGTGACGGAACGCCACAACCATTCGATGATCGTCAATTACGTGGAACCTTCAGCAGATGCGGCGATAGCGGAAAGCTCAGGGAAGGATTTTCGCTTTGTCAACAATACACAATATCCTATTTACATAGAAGGATATATCAAAAACAAACAGATTTACTTCAATATATATGGTCACGAAACGAGAGATCCGAATCGCGTGGTGACCTATGAAAGTGAGATTTTAGAAACCATATTACCGACGACCGAGGCAATCCATCTCGATGGATCGAGACCAATCGGCTATATCAGCATTGAAGCAGCGCATATTGGATACAAAGCAAAACTTTGGAAAGTCGTCACGATCGATGGAGTAGAAGTCAGTCGAACGTTGGTAAATAGCAGCAATTACAAAGTATCACCAAGATCAGCCACCGTGGGAGTGTTGACACAAGATCCGAATGCCTACAATGAAATGTTAGCAGCATCTGGAGTTGGTAGCATCCAACATATGCAAAATGTGATCAATCTATTATTGGGGCAGGCCGGACTGGAAGTAGCTCCGCCGGTTGAAACGCCGCCGATAGAAGAATGATTTTTGAACCGGTGGGATTAAGCAAGGGAGTATCCAATCAAAGATGCAAGACAAACGATACAGTTACGGCGCAGAGAAAGATGTGAACTGCGCCGTATTTCAACCTATATACGGGCAGGGAATCGTCGTCCTTAACTGGGTCGGTTTAGAAGAGACCATACGCTTAGTACGTCTCCATCGAGAGGAACTGATGCGATATTTTAACCGGCACTTTGTGGATAGGACTTTTTTGCTTGAGCATTATGTAAATGCGGAGGAGGGAAATGCTGTCGCGACAAAGTCCGGTGCGAGTCTGATCTGTGACGTACACGAAGGAGGGATTTTTGCCACTTTATGGACGTTGTCAAGGAAGATAAGTGTCGGACTGGATCTGGAATACCACAAGTTACCGATTCGACAAGAAACAGTAGAGGTCACTGAATATTTTGGAATCAATCCATACGAACTGCGATCAAGCGGGTGTCTGGTGATCGTGACTAAGGAGCCATCTCGTTTGGTGAACGATTGTAAAGCCAGGAAGATACCGGCTGTATGGGTCGGAACTGTGACGAAAGAAAAAGCGAAAATTTTGCGTCATGGCGATGAACTCCGATATTTAAACAAATACAAACCTACCTCAGTGCAGTTCGTCCGAGATACAAAGTCTTTAACGTAAATCGATGAACCCATGAATAATCGTAATTTTGTAACAGGATAATGATGAGAAGGCTGTCCGCACCACGCGGATGGAAGGGAGTATGATGAGCATAGAATTAACGGGAATCGAGAGAGAATTACTGGATTTATTGCAACATAATAGCCGCATGGAGATCAAAGAACTGTCAGTCCTATTGGGACTGACAGAAACACAGGTGGCATATGAAATAACGAAATTGGAAACAGAAGGTGTGATTTGCGGATATCACACCCTCGTAAATTGGGAAAACACTTCGTTGGAAAAAGTAACAGCCTTGATTGAAGTCCGTGTGACTCCGCAAAGAGGGCAGGGATTTGACAGTATCGCAGAACGTATTTACAAATATCCGGAGGTTCGCAGTGTTTATTTGATTTCCGGCGGATATGATCTGATGGTCATCTTGGAAGAAAAAACCCTAAAGGAAGTGGCAAATTTCGTGTCTGATCGTCTTTCTACGTTGGAGAGCGTATTAAGTACCGCCACGCATTTCATCTTAAAAAAGTATAAAGATCAAGGGACAATTTTGACCAAAAAATATGATGACGAAAGAGAGATGATAACGCCATGAGGAATCCATTGTCAGAACTTGTCGTCAGCATCAAACCTTCCGGAATTCGCAAATTTTTTGATGTCGCACATGAAATGAAAGACGCTATTTCACTGGGAGTGGGAGAGCCTGATTTTGATACGCCGTGGCATATTAGGGATTATGGAATGTATTCCTTGGAGAAGGGTCGGACTTACTATACATCAAATGCCGGGCTTAAGGAATTGAAGGTGGAGATAGGCCGATATTTACAGGATAAATATGCGGTTTCGTATGAGTACGAGGAGGAAATACTGGTTACGGTGGGTGGATCGGAAGCCATTGATATCGGTTTCCGTGCGATGCTTGGGAGAGGAGATGAAGTCCTTATACCGCAACCAAGCTATGTTTCTTATGAGCCATGTGCGATCTTGACGGGAGCGACACCGGTAGCAATTCCCCTCAAAGGAGAGAATGAATTTCGATTGACCGCAGAGGAACTGGAAGCAGCCATAACAGACAAAACAAAACTACTCGTGTTGCCGTTTCCAAACAATCCCACAGGTGCGATCATGGAAAAGGAAGATCTCGAAAAAATCGCAAAAGTCGTTCAAAAGTACGATTTGTATGTGATGTCCGATGAAATTTACGCAGAATTAACTTATAAAGGAAGACATACATCTATAGCTTCTCTACCGGGGATGAAAGAACGGACGATCTTGATCAATGGTTTTTCCAAAGCGTTCGCGATGACCGGTTGGCGATTGGGATACGTGTGCGGACCTAAGCAGATTATCAAGGAAATGACCAAAATACACCAATTTGCGATTATGTGCGCGCCTACCACAAGCCAGTACGCTGCGATAGAGGCATTGCGAAATGGGGATGAGGATGTCCGAGAGATGTGTACCTCTTACAATCAGCGTCGCAGGTTCTTAATGGACGCATTTCGTAAGATGAAATTATCGTGTTTTGAACCATTTGGCGCGTTTTATGTGTTTCCGTGTATCAAAGAGTTTGGGATGACGAGCGAGGAATTTGCGACGAGATTCCTCTTGGAAGAAAAGGTGGCAGTCGTCCCCGGAACTGCTTTTGGAGAGAGCGGAGAAGGATACTTGCGAATCTGTTATGCGTATTCTTTGGAAAAATTAAAAGAAGCGACAGGAAGGTTGGAACGGTTTTTGCAAAGGCTACGTAACGAAAGAGTCTTATAAAAGAAAATGAGATTCCTAATAACAGTTGGGAATCGGAATCTGCTGCGTAACCATCGGGAAGGAAGAGATGCGGTTACGCAGCAGGATTTCCAATGAAAAGGTCACATGGAAGGGAGGAACTTTCGTGCATATTGTGTTACTTGAGCCGGAGATTCCCGGAAACACAGGCAATATCGGCAGGACATGTGCCGCTACCCATACACCCTTACATTTGATAGAACCGTTGGGATTTCAAGTGACAGAACGAGCGATTCGCAGAGCGGGGATGGATTATTGGAAACAGATAGAGCTTTATCAGTATTCCGATTTTGAACATTTTCAACGTGAGCATCCGCAAGGTCGGATATGGATGGCGACGACCAAAGCAAGACGCTCCTATACCGATGTTTCTTTTGGAAAAGAAGATTTCATCCTGTTTGGGAAGGAAAGCGCCGGGATCCCAGAAGAAATTCTGATACAAAATGAACCCACCTGCATTAGAATCCCGATGTATTCAGACATACGGTCTTTGAATCTATCCAATTCTGTAGCAATCGTTCTTTATGAAGCACTGCGTCAGCACGGTTTCGCGGGAATGTCCGACACAGGCGAACTACATCATCATTCTTGGGATATACCGGAAGATCTGTAATATTGCATGACCAGTTTTACAACGCGGTTATAACTTAATATTCCATCTTCAATCCCATTTGCTTTCAGATTCACATCAATAATAGCGTCGGTCACGGCATCGACTTCTTCTGTTTGAAACCATTGTGTTGATTCGATGCGCTCCCACTCCGCACTTGTCACGAAAACATTGTCGCGATTCACCACGGATAAAATATCCGGCTGTTTCATATACAGAGCGACATTGTCTCCGAAAGCATGATATAGATCGTTGTCAAGGTAGTTGAGTACACTCAGATACCCACTATATTGAAAGAAAATATCATCAGACTGGATACAAGCCAAAAAACCAATAAAATTCGCCTCATCTTCCAATAGGTACCCGCGTAAGTGTGCCAGTTCATGACACATGGTAGCGGGTTTGTTCATGATATACATGACTTGATTGTAATTGGCTTCCATAGAAAAGGGGAAATAATACCCTTGAATATACTGTTGACAACAAAAATCAGAAGTAAGCATAGATTTCGGTTTGGGATAAA
>JAISHZ010000170.1 GCA_031262285.1 Lachnospiraceae bacterium
GCTATCCACGTCGGTTCTGCTTTTTGTGCAAAATAGAAATGAAGATCTTTGTCTACCTCAAATGTCATGTCATTTGTTGCGATGTATGCTTTTACATGGTAGCTTTCTCTGAGCGGGTCTGCATCTTCTTCTTTTTTCGTTTGTTCCAGTACTTCGACGACGAGTTCTTCTTCTGAAAAGCTCACATCATTACCGTCCGGGTCAGTATAAATCCCATCTTTTAATGCATACAAAATATCCTCGTCTGTAACAGGTATTTTGGGTGTATAGTGCACTTGTCCCACAATACCGGCATCGACATACTCATATTTTTGAAAAGAAAACGGTCCTGCGTCTTTCTTGTGATAGCTTACATACCCCACCACCAACGCTCGATATGTGTCATATTCCACCTCAAAGCTTCTCTCATAGGTGATACTTTGATAGGGTAACATTTGGTAATCTGATGTATCATAACCCCCGTCCGATGTTGATGATGTCATTTCTCCTTCGGTAAGTTTGCCGGTAGAAAAAGACGAAAGTTCAGAAGAAGCCAAGATATCTTCCGTCGCCCGGCGCTGCCCGGGCACTCGTCCCCAAAATCGGACTGCTCCTACCCACCCGATGACGAAAATTGCGAGGATACTCCCTGCCCAAATGCTCCACTTGATCGCTTTTCGTTTTTGCTCTTTTCTGATTAGTACTCTTTTAGATTCCAGTATTTCGCATATTTGCTTCGCATCTTGATATTCGCCAAGCTTTGTGAGTTTTTCAATCAGTTTGGAAATATCTTGTAGCGACGTGGCTTTTTCATATTGCGAACTTACCTCTTGGTAGGTTCGCTCCATTTCCTGCGCTTGTGCTATGCGCGCTGCTTCTTGGGCTTGTTCCCGTTCTTTTTGTTCCGCAATGCGTCTTTCTTCTTCGAGCCGCTTGGTTTCGGCCTTCTTTGCTTCGATTTGATTCGATATCGCTGTAAATGATTGCTCTGACACGACATCTAAAATGTAGGTTATGTCTTTTGAGCAATTCGGGCAGACTCCGTTGCCGACAATACCTCCACACGCACATAAGTATTTCTCGTCCGAAAGCTGAATTGGGTAAAAGTCTGCAAAAGCAGACACACCGGAAGCAGCCAAAACTTCCGGCGTTATCGTGTCACTCAATCTTCTACGCTCCGGGAGTGGTTGGTGATCTTCGCTTGTGTAAAACTGTGCTGTACCATCTTGATACTCTACTCTTTGTATGTACAGTTCACACTTAACAACTTGACGACCGGGCAGATTCACCAATTGCTTCGTTCCAAATGATTCTCCCGGTTTGCATAATACATCAGCATATGTCACAGTGATAACAGGATTCCCATTCAATTCTATTGGCATACCCATCTGATCATAACACGTAACGGCTACTGTCAACGCTGTAATGATTCCACTCCCAACATTACCAAATTTGAGCTGTAGTTTATACAAATCAAACTGTGTATCCAGAAGTATCGCTCCGCGTTCAAAAGCAATTTCCGCTTGAGGGATATAGTTACTCGCGTAAAAATCCAACTGTTTCACATATCGATTCCCAGCCATCGTCTGTACTCCTATTATGTTCACACGCTATAAACAGGATTCAACCTTAAATATCGTATGTGTAAATTATTATCTATCATTTCCAGTCGTATCTATTACGGCATAATCGTTCTTTACAATTCCGGTATCTCATCTGCCGGTGATGAAACGATCTGCGTGTTATTCAAACCCGATGGATTCGGCTGGACACCAGATGTTTCGTATGGTGTTTGATAGGAGTTTGGATACGGATTTGAGTATGCATATTGAGTGGGATCCGTAGAGTGTGCATACTGAGCGGGATTCGTGGAGTGTGCATACTGAGTGGGATTCGGATTCGCATTTTGATTTGGCATATATGACTGATTCATTGTAGCATTGGGAAATCCTTGTGGCGGAATGTTTTGTGGGGGGAATCCTTGAGGCGAAACACCTTGTGGAGATACCCCTTGAGGAGGAAACCCTTGTGGCGAAACTCCTCGCGGCGGATATGGCAGCGAATTTCTCTGTTCTAATAACATGCAGATCTTAGATAAATATTCCGTTTGTTCTTTCAATAATCTAGTGCGAAGATTAATTTTAAAATACCAGTTCCAAAACCACCGTGTGATAAAGAAAACTAAGATAGCTATCAGAATTGATAGAAAAACAATTTGAAAAACCTCGTCCATAACGCTCTCCTTCTGTACTTTATGTACTTTATGATCTAGTGAAAAAATCTGATATCGCGCTTTCGTATCGAATAAGCATAAAACTTCTCGACACAAAGTGCTTATAATTCAAAATATAATGGATATATCGATTCTTGTCAATATTTCGTTCCGTACTGCAGTTTCGATTTTTATTTCGTCCGTGTAATGACTGAATGAAAAATATGCGTTTAGCCACTTATCGTCGGCACCGCTTGTCGTAACACAGTCTCCGGTCTGAAACTCGCGGCTTCGCAAATCCATATCCATGACGTATGTAGGCGTAACGGTCTCATATCCCTTGTCCTCGATAATTTTATCTATGTTTAAGTCAGAATAGTCGGTTAACTTGCAGACAGCAGGCAAATTCTGGGCAAAATAACGTGATTCGCATTCCGTTATTTTCTCTTGTAAGTGAAAGGTGAATGGATTGTCTTTCATTTGGTTGCCTTTCTCCTTGTAATAATTCTCTGCGAAGATGGCACATAAATCGATATCTTGAACCTCGTCATTTATATCAAGCTCACGGGAGCCGCCCAAAGTTTTTCTCCCAATGGAAGCAATGCGTTGATAAGACACAGGATCGCTCCTTCTCCCACTTTTTTGCCTGGCATTCCTTCTAGGAGACTGAATTGCTTCGCCATAACTTTTGTTGGATCACTGCTACTTTTTATTTCAATCGGATATAATGTATCTCCTTCTTCTATTACTAGATCTATTTCATTCTTTTCTTTGTCTCGATAAAAATACAAGGGTGGATTAGTAATGCCGTCATTATAATAGCTTTTTAGAATCTCATCTATTACAAAACTTTCAAACATATGCCCCCACATGGCGCCTTGCGCTAGTTGTTCCGGTGTATTCCATCCTAATAGAAAACAGGCCAAACCGGTGTCAAGGAAATAAAGTTTTGGTGTCTTCAACAGGCGTTTATTGAAATTATTAAAATACGGCTGCAACAGATAAACGATCCCACAGGATTCCAGAATAGAAAGCCAGGCAGTAACCGTTTTTACATCTTTTCCGCATATTTCAGCTAGGGAAGTTAGGTTCAGTAGCTGTCCGGTTATTGCGGCTGTCGCTCTGACAAATCGAATAAAAGCAGATTCATCCTGAATACGCAAAACATCCCGGATATCCTTTTCTAAATAGGTCTGAAAGTAGGAACTATAGTAGTCCATCCAGTCTTTCAAATCAAACGTTGCATGATATAATTCCGGGTAGAATC
>JAISHZ010000155.1 GCA_031262285.1 Lachnospiraceae bacterium
ATCGCCGGAATCAGACCGGGTAGTAACAGTCCGATTGTAAGCAACATATACAACATCACCAGCAAGCCGGCTCCACCACCGCCTGAAAATCGTAGCGAAATATAATTCACGCCCATCACAACCAGAGAAAATATCCAATAGACTACTCCACATAAGATTGCAGCCACAAGGTTATTCCGGGTAATCAATCCTACCCCAAGGAACATAACCATGGCTTCCCCAAAGTCTTTGAGTAAAATCTCCGCACTTGACCATATGAGCTTTTTCAAGGGTGCTTCCGGGATCATGTAAATATAAGGCATTGTTAACTCTACGATTCCTCGCCCCTGTCCGATAAAAAACATCTTAAAATACATAAACAGTGCCAGTGTCGTAATGAGTGCTACTACCCCTGCTTCGCGTAGGAAATAAGAATATAACACCGCTCCGCCGATCATAGCAAAAGACCCTATTCCCCACAATCCAAGGAAATTCATCCGAAAGGTCTCTCGCAAATGTTTATGAAAAATCGCTGAGGATCCCCATCCGCTGATTCCTTCCGCCCGAACTTTTACCTTCTTCGTTGCCGCGCCTTGGATCGCCGCGACGTTTCCTGCAGCGATATCGCGTTTTCGCTCAAACGCTGTCTCTGTCGCCATGAGCACATCTTCATAATAATCCGGATTGCTCTTGGAAATATAAGCGATCGCCGCAACGATACCCATCAGCACCATGCCAAATAAGCAAATCCCTGTAAGGTGTGTTCCAAAGATCAGTTCTATCGCACCGGACGCCGCCCATCCGATGATCGGTGTCCATCGAAACGCGGGGGATGCAACCGTCTGTTCCAATACGACGCTCACCGTGGAATCTTTCAAATAAAGAAAGATCACTGTCAGAATAATCGGGACAAACAAAGCGACTGTGAGAATTTTGACGATGTTTTTGCGTTTGGGTCTACTGTTAGTCGCGCTATAAATGATTAAGGTAAGCATCTGGATCAAGCACATGGCTAAGAGTAGCGCCAATAGGATATAGAACATCCCATGCATCGGAATTCCCAGATTTCTGAAATTAACCGCTTGAAACAGAAGAATAAAGCACATCAAAAACGAGGTTTTAGCCATGCGCAATACGCCATAGAGTAAGACTTTGCGCGAATCCACCGGTGTGACAAATAGTATATTCACATCGCACATATCAAAAATAGTGCCACCGTTTGTCAACCCTGTACGAACACTGAATATCAATATGAGTGCCAATACGACAAAAAAACCAACTTTCGTATAGACTACAGGAACCAACCCTGCCACTTCTTCATGGTTCATTAAGACAGATGCCACTATCATCACTGCCATCATTAAGATTACAAATATCCACATAATTAATCTAACCGGTTTATGTAAGACTTCCAAGATCGTATTCTTGACACTCTTACCGACTAAGTAAAATATCGCATTCATTCTTGCTCCCGTCTGCACGCCAACGGCGTGCTTACTAATCAAGGCGTTTGAAAGTTTTCTTACCACTCAAGGCGTTTGAAAGTTCTCTTACTTTCAAACTTTGCTCCCTTCTGTGATGGCGAAGAATACATCTTCTAATTTTTCTCCCGCTAACATTTGCGTTCTCTCACATACTTTTTTGAGTTTCCCATTCATCATGATAAACGTAGTATCCCAGTCTTCTTCCACACTTTCAATCATGTGCGTACTGACTAATAGCGCACACCCCGACGCTTTGAGTTGCGTCAACATCGTTTTTAACTCGCGAATCCCATGAGGATCCAGTCCTACCAGAGGTTCGTCAAAGATAATCGCTTTGGGTTCATGCAGAAGAGCACAGCAAACGCTTACTTTTTGTTGCATTCCTTTTGACAATTCTTTGCCTAGCTTTTTTCGTTTGTCGTCTAACTCAAAACGAGTCAATAAATCTTGCGCCCGCTCTTCCCATTGATCGAGTCGGTATGCTTTCGCAATAAATTCCATATGTTCTTCAACGGTCAACATCGGGTAAAGCGCCGGCATTTCCGGTATGTATCCTAATAGTTTCTTGGCTTCAACTGTATGATTGTCATATCCGCCGATCGTAATCTTGCCGGTAAAACGAACCAATCCGCAGATCGCTTTGATTAGCGTGGATTTTCCCGCACCGTTTGGTCCTAACAAAATCCCCATTTGTCCCGCACCAACGTTGACTGTGATCTTGTCATTTGCTACCAGTTTTCCGTATTTCTTGGTTACATCATATGCTTTGATCATAGTACTCCTATCTGTCGATCACAATCGACTTTGCATTTTTTGACAATGATTCCATATGGCTCGTTTCTTTGGTTTCCTTTAGGTAACCCGCGATGGAAGCTGCGATGAGAGCTCTGCCTGCATCGTTTGGATGTAGACCATCTAGCGTATATTGTATATATTCGTCTCCTTGTCCATGCGGAAAAAGATCAAATTGATCCAAGATCTCAATACCTAATTCCTTCGCTACACGATGCTCCGCTTCAACATAATCACGCAAAGTTCCGTATCCGGTATTCCATTCCTCACAGGTCATCCATTCCTCTTCTATTTTGTACCAACTAAAGGTTGGTGTAATGAGTATGATTCTAACATCTTTAAGCTGTTCGCGCAAGCATTCAATTGTCTTTCTAAGCGCACCACAAAAGGAATATTCATCATATGGATCCTGTGGATTCTCGATAGGGATACCGGATTGAAAATCGTTAACCCCATGACGCACAAGAATCAGTTCTACTTTGTGAAAATCAACTGTCGTTAATTCATCTATAGTAGCCTCAAAATACTCTGTAGCGACATTCCTAGTTCGGATCGTTTGTTGTACAGAAAAATCTTCATATGCGGCTGCTTGCGCCAAAGCAACCATGCTAAAGTCATCATCTGTGTCGAATAACGAGCGTTCTTTATCAAAATACGCCATTTTGGTTCCACCGAATGCACCGTTTAAGACACGTAACCCCATTTCTTGCGCCAAAATATTCGTGACTGATGTATTTCCTCTCTCCTGCGCAAGCATACTGTCCCCAAAGCAGACGATCTCGTAGGTTTGATTGTGCTCGCTATGAGTAGTCATCCACAAAACGCTCAGCATACTACCAAGAAACAAAAGTGCTGCGATGAGGAAATGAAATAGGGTTTTGTGCGATCTCAATTCAGTTCTCCTTATCCTCTGCGATAGCTTGCTATCGCGTACGATAGCGTGCTATCGCGTGCGATAGCGAAATCACTTCTGTCCAAAGAAAAGTTGGGATTAAAGTAAGGATCGCCTGATTCTAGGACGGCTTTCCATTTCGCACGGAACCGTTTTGATTCTTCATTGTAACGTTCCAAAGACGCGCCTGCCGCGTCTGATCCTCTTGACGCGGATTCATAATGATACAACTCTGCAAAAGGAGTAAATACATTTAAGTATCCCTTCTGCCGCAATTTTAAGCAAAAATCTACATCGTTTAAGGAGACGGCAAAGTCAAGATCCAATCCTCCCACAAGATCATATAGAGCGCGTTTCACCATCAAACAAGCTCCAGTGACGGCGGATACATTCTGCGCATAACACAATCTGCCCATATATCCCATATTGT
>JAISHZ010000200.1 GCA_031262285.1 Lachnospiraceae bacterium
TATCCCACACAAAGGGTCGCAACCGCCAAATCGTACGCGATGATCTATATCGCATGTGATGATCTATATCGCAAGCGATGATCTATATCGCAAGCGATGATTTATATCGCATGTGATGATCTATAGCATGATGATTTGTGCGATTTGGCGTTATGAACACTGAAGGCGTGAATAGAAATAATTACAAAGTAAAGGAAAGTCCTGCACAGATAGGAGTAAAAGGTTATGAAACAGAAGGTGATGATAGTGGATGACGATCAGAATATCGCCGAGTTGATTTCCCTGTATCTGACAAAAGAGTGTTTTGAAACAAAGATTGTATACGATGGTGAATCGGCACTGGCGCAGATTGATGGATATCTGCCGAATTTGGTTCTCCTTGATTTAATGCTTCCGGGGATCGATGGCTATCAAGTATGTCGAGAGGTACGAGCCAAAAACGACGTCCCGATCATTTTATTGTCTGCGAAAGGGGAAGTGTTTGATAAGGTTCTGGGATTAGAATTGGGAGCAGATGATTACTTAGAAAAGCCGTTTGACTCAAAAGAGCTTGTAGCACGAGTGAAAGCAGTGCTTCGTCGTTATAAACCTAACGTGATATCTCCTGAGATCGTGCGTGATAAATATGTAGAATATCCGGAATTGTCGATTAATCTAACGGATTATGCGGTGTTTTACCAAGGGGAAAAAATCGATATGAAGCCGAAAGAGTTGGAACTATTGTACTTTTTGGCTTCCTCTCCCAATCATGTTTTTACACGAGAACAGCTTTTAGAGCAGATATGGGCTTATGATTATATCGGCGATACCAGAACGGTAGATGTCCATATTAAGCGTATTCGTGAAAAGATCAAAGATCATGCTCAATGGAAAATTACGACAATATGGGGTATTGGATACAAATTTGAAAGTAAGGGTAACTGACAAGATGAGCGGGGTCACATTTGAAAAAGACACTGTATCTTAAATTTATACTGGCATATATCATATTTGGGGTATTTGGATTCGCGATTGTTTCTATTTTTGTACCCGGAATGATTCGAGAAAATCTGGTCCGAGACAAAGCACAAATCCTTTACACAGAGGCAACAGCGCTTGCGAAGAATCAAGGAAGCGATTTGTACAATGTCATCGTAAGTCTTGATGATGTAAAGACGCTCATCGATATCGTGGCAGTATACTTAGAATCAGATATCCGCATCATCAATCCATCCGGAAGAGTGGTCATTGATTCCGGAATACCGTTAGATATTGAAACCATCAGAATCGTTGAGGAATTTGATCCAACTGTTTTTCGCGGATCCTATTATATTGTGGATCAATTCTTTCACAGTTTTGAGTCTGAAGTATTAACCGTTATCGCGACCATTGCTCCCGCATACATCGTACAAGGTTATGTAGTCATTCATTATGATATGGCATTGATTGAGGCGGCTACGAACCAATTACTGGTGATTTGTTACGTTGTATTTGCCATGTTATTTTTACTTTCACTGATTGTTTTATTGTTTTTTACCCAAATCGTCTATATTCCACTTCGTAAAATCACATATGCGACAGAGCAATATGCGTCGGGTAATATGCATTATGAATTTCAAGTCGAAAGTGAGGATGAAATCGGATATCTAGCGATGTGTTTATCCTATATGGCTAGCGAAATCGCACGATCTGAAGATGATCAGAAGAAATTTGTGGCGAATATTTCACATGATTTTCGTTCTCCGCTGACTTCTATTCAAGGGTTTTTAAAAGCGATGTTGGATGGGATCATTCCGGAAGAAGATTACGAAAAGTATATTCACATTGTATTAAATGAAACAGAGAGATTGACGAAGTTAACGAACAGTCTGCTATCTTTGAACAATTTGAATATGAAGGGAATGTATTTGAATCGGTCAGATTTTGATATTGTTCAAGTCATTCGCGATACGACTTCCTCTTTTGAAGGCACTTGCATTAAGAAGAATATTACGATCCTTCTTACATTAAGCGGAGAAAAGCTTTTCGTGAATGCCGATAAAGAAAAAATACAACAAGTTTTGTACAATTTGTTAGACAATGCGATTAAATTCAGCCATCAAGATTCTACGATTCAAGTAGAGACTTCGGAAAAGAAAAGTAAGGTATGGGTATCTATCAAAGACAGTGGTATCGGTATCCCAAAGGAGGATTTGAAATTAATATGGGATCGATTCTATAAATCAGATTTGTCCAGAGGAAAAGATAAGAAAGGAACAGGATTGGGTCTTTCCATCGTTCGGGAAATCATTCGATCGCACAATGAACATATCAATGTTATCAGTACTCCGGGAGAAGGTAGTGAATTTATCTTTCAACTCACAAAGTCCAAACTAGAGGAAGAGGATGAACTTTAGTCGATGAGATACGGTGTAACATAGAAAGCGTAGAAGGGAGTGGAAAGAGTGTATCGAATAAAGAATCACAAACGTAGGAAACCACATATACCATTTGTGATCATTCTGATGAGCACATTACTAACAGCTACATCCTGTATGTTTAACAATCAACAGGTTGTATCGAGATCTGAGGAAAGAGAACAGATCACACTCGTTTGGCCGCAAGAGAAGGAAGGGTTCCTAACAGGTTCCGAATCCGAGGAGACGGATTCGACAGCGACGTCACAAGAGGTCTCTAGCGAAGAAGAGAAAGATCGTCTGGTGGAGATTACGATTTCAGCAGCAGGCGATGTGTCTTTGGGAAATCATCGTGACCAAGGATTTTCCTATTCTTTTCGCGAAAAATATGCAGAAATGGGAGATAGAGCGTACTTTTTTGAAAATGTTGCTCCCTTTTTTGAAGAGGATGATTTCACAATCGTGAATTTGGAGGGAGTTTTGACATTTGCAGAGGAGGTACGAGAAGGACGCACTTTTTATATCAAAGGAGATCCGGAATATGCCAATATCCTCACATTGGGAGGAGTGGAAGCGGTCAGTATGTCCAATAATCATGTGAATGATTATGGTGAACAAGGAAAAGAGGATACCATAGATGCACTTACTGCAGAGGGGATAGGGTACGCTTACGACAATATCTTGGGACTCTATGAAGTGAAAGGGATTCTGATCGGTTATGTATCAGTGAACGAAACTTCAATGGGGACACGTGTGGAGAGTTATTTGCAGGAAGGAATCAACGCGCTAAAAGATCAAGGTGCGGATTTGATCTTGGCAAGCTGTCATTGGGGAACGGAGCATGTAAATTATCCCGAGGAGTATCAGATAACGTTGGGGCGTAATTGTATTGATTGGGGTGCAGATCTAGTAATCGGACATCACCCTCATGTACTCCAAGGCATTGAATATTATCAAGGGAAATATATTATATACAGTTTGGCTAATTTTTGTTTTGGTGCGAATCGTAACCCCGTAGATAAAGATACGATCATTTATCAACAAACGTTCACGTTTGTTGATAATGATCTGCAAGAAGAGACGACAGCCAAAGTGATCCCCTGTTCAATCAGTTCTGTGGAGACGCGGAATGACTATCGTCCGACTCCTGCGATAGGGGAAGAAGCTGAGCGAATTTTGGAACGAATGCGTCAGTACAGCTTAGACGGTAATCTTTCATTTGCTGAGGACGGTGAGATAATTCCTGCATCTCCATAGAACCGGCAATGGAACAGTTTCACTCGGCAGAGCTGATGGCATTGTGAAGAGCTTGAGCCAATTGATCCGCACAGGAAGTCGGTCTTCTGCCGCAGGTGATGTTTCTCAATTTCGCCACCACATCGCGAGCAGGCCATCCTTCAATTAAAGCCGGGATCGCTTTTAAATTCCCATTACAGCCTCCGGTAAAGGAAACATTTGATACGATACCGTCCTCCAGATCAAAATTGATTTGGCTGGAACACGTGTTTTTGGTTTGATACGTATAATGCATAGCTGCTCCAATCTGTCCGCTTCTGCGGACGGGTGTAATGAATTATAAAAGTGCTGCGATTTTGGCATCGATTGTATGCGGAGGTTGCGTAGGTCCAAACCGATCCACGATTGTTCCTTCACGATCCACCAAAAATTTTGTAAAATTCCACTTTACCTTATTACTGATGAAACCGCCTTTTTCATTCTTTAGATAGGTATAAAGAGGGTCTTCCTTTTCGCCGTTCACATCTATTTTTGCAAATTGGGGAAAAGTGATCCCATATCGACCGGTACAAAAAGTATGAATTTCTTCTTCTGTCCCCGGAGCTTGAGAGCCGAATTGATTACATGGAAAATCCAAGATGACGAATCCTTGATCGGAATACTTTTCATATAAGGACTCTAGTCCTTCATATTGCGGGGTAAATGCGCATCCCGTAGCCGTGTTCACGATCAATAGTACCTTTCCTTTGTATGTAGAGAGCGATTGCATAGAGCCATCCATTGCTTTTACATCATATTCATAAAGCGACATGAGTGCTCCTTTCTGGAAGGAATGGTTTTGTGTTACTCGATTTTAAGCATGAACGAAGCATTCTGTCAAGGTTTGTGTGGGGCAAAAAAGGAGTATTGATGAAATTTTTATTGGTTGCACTAAATGCAAAATATATTCATACGAATCTTGCTGTAAGGTCTTTGGCTGCCTATGTTGGAGAAGAGCTTTCTTCTTATGTGGAAATAGCAGAGTATACGATTAATATGCAAAAGGAGGAGGTAGTAGCGGATATTGTTCGACGTAAGCCTGATGCAGTAGGGTTTTCCTGTTATATTTGGAATATGGTGATGATAGAGGCGATTGTGGCGGATCTGCATCTGATTTTGGATGATCTTCCGATTTGGTTGGGCGGTCCGGAGGTAAGTTATGATACGCAAGAGAGATTGCGTCGATTACCCTACCTGGCAGGGATCATCGCGGGGGAAGGGGAGGCAGCGTTTCTGGAAATATTACAAAAGTTGGTTCACTCTGAGCCAAGAGAGAAGCAGTCGCTTGTTCTGCAATCTTCTAACCCGATTGATCTAACCCAAGTTCCGTTTTGGTTTCTGCAAAAGGCGAATGAGAATCCAATGCAACCCGGTAAAGATCAAATTATTTATTATGAATCTTCACGAGGGTGTCCGTTTGGTTGTGCGTACTGTTTGTCAGGGAGAGATCAGATGCTGCGATTTCGGGATTTAGAAGTCGTGAAAGCAGAGTTGGATGTCTTTTTGCGTAGCAAAGTCGCACAAGTGAAGTTTGTTGATCGTACCTTCAACGCGGACAGACGAAGAGCAAGAGAAATGATCCGTTATCTTCAAGCTCATGATAATGGGGTCACGAATTTTCACTTTGAAATAGCAGGGGATCTTTTAGAGGATGAAGATTTGGTGTTGTTTGGTACTTTGCGTCCGGGTTTTGTGCAATTGGAGATCGGTATTCAATCGACCAATGTCGATACACTTAAGGCGATCAGTAGATCCGTCGATCAAGAGGAACTTTGGAATAAGATAGAAGTGATACGAGCCGCAGGGAATGTTCACCAACATTTGGATTTGATCGTGGGATTGCCTTATGAAGATTATGCTTCCTTGAAGCGTTCGTTTGATCGGGTGTATATGGCAAGACCGCAGCAGTTTCAGTTGGGATTTCTGAAGGTGTTAAAGGGGTCTATGCTTGCGACGCGTACGAAGGAGTGGGGAATTGTGTATTCGTCGCAACCGCCATATGAGGTGATTTCGACAACATGGATTTCGTATGAGGAGATTCAGAAGTTAAAACAGGTTGAAAACGCATTGAACAACTATTATAATTCCGGTCAATATACTTGTACATTACCTATATTGGAAGGGTTGTATGAGACTCCATTTGCCTTGTATGAAGCGTTGGGAGAGTTTCATAGGACGATACCCGGTGTGCGTGAGAGTTCATCGCGAATCTCAAGGTATGAGAAGCTTTTTGATTTTGTCTGCCGTTATTTTCCTACGTATCAAAAGATAGTAAGAGAAAAATTGACATTCGATTTTTATCTACGCGAGAACGCAAAAACTCGTCCTAAGTTTGCTCCGGATAGAGAGCAATGGGCAGAGTCGATTCGCCAATTTTATCGACAAGAGGCACTTCAAAAAAAGGTTTTGACTACATACGGCGATTGCGATTCTTCGCAACTACGGCGATTGACCCATATAGAAGTTTTTTCAGACAGGGCGTGGTTGTTTGATTATCAAATGCGGAATCCGTTTACCAATAATGCACAAGCGATTGACATTAGCGATTATTTTCAATTTTCTAAAAAGCGGACATAGGAAGGGGTTCAAGTTGTTACAATTTCAATATTCGCCGATTTACATGAAAGGCAATGTATCCCGGACGAACCGCACTGAGCCGATGGGAGTTTTGGGTGTTAGACTCTCTGAGCGTTCCGATGAGCCCGAACAGCAAAATGAGCGCACAAGCAAGCGCTCATTTTGCTTGGTACTCATCTTCACAGAACGTATAACACCCAAAACTCCCATCGGC
>JAISHZ010000212.1 GCA_031262285.1 Lachnospiraceae bacterium
CAAAAGGAGAAAGAGATGGCGATTCCAAATGAAAAAATATGCCCGAATTGTGGAGCGCCGATGATAAAAGGGATGCATTACTATAAATGCAGCTTTTGCACCTATCGCGAAAACTTTGCGGGTGAATCTTCTTATTTTTCCGGCGATACTTTTTCGGATGATTTCGATTCCTCACAAAACCCTCCACCTCCTACTTCGAATGCTTACGGTTCCGCTTATAATTCACCACCTCCAACTTCGAGCAGTTTTACACATTCGTCGGATTTAAACAGTTCTGTTCCATACGCCTCATCCTCTTTTCCGACTTTTACACCCCAACACAAGAACCGTTCGATGCCTGTCAAGATCGGATTCTTCGTCTTCATTCTGCTTTTCGGTGTTGGTCTTTCCTTCGCCCGAGATCACCTACGCTCCGGTATTTCGGGTTTGTTTGATTTCATGTTATCCGATGCATCGGACGAAATGCCTTCTAATTACATACCGGACTCTTCGAGCTTTACGAATGACGATGACCCGGTCACTATCACATCGCCTACTCTGGTCGCTCTTTTGGAATACCTGTATGGCACAGATATTTGGAGCGACACGAATACATTAAGTGCACAAGCATACGAGCTTGCCTGTCAAGTTAGATATATTTCGGTCCAAGCCGACAGTTCAAATAATATCGCCTACTTTTCATTTTCCGATGCGGATTATCGCGACTATGCTACAGATGACGAGATGTATACAGACTTGTTTTTAGAGCAAGCGGTGACGGCAAGTTACAGTTCCCCGTCTATCTTGTTGAATCTCTCAGATCCTTTTTTTGATGAATTGTCCTGTTTTGCGAACTTGAATTTTTTGTCGACAGAAGGCATTCCGATCCCCGAAAACATGAGTCTTGCGAATCTCACCGCGCTTTCGTGCGACCGCGAGTTAGAAGTCATCTTAGCGTCCGGGATGCCCATTAAACAGATTGAGTATTTGGAATTGGGAATGCCGCAGCACATCAACGGGATCAACTATTTTACTTCGCTTACCCACCTGGAGTTCGATGCTTCTCAAACGGTCTCCTTGGCTCCCATATCGACCATAGGTTCCTTAGAATACCTCTCCCTTTATAATTCGCCGGAAACAGATTATGAGTTCTTGTCAAATTTGACACAGCTTCGGATGATATCGATCGCTTCCACGAGCGAAGTCTCTGATGTAAGCGTTCTCAAGACGCTTCGCAATTTGGAGAAAATTCAGTTGTATAACACCGGTATCACCAACCTCGAATTTTTGCGAGACGCCCCCTCCTTAACCCAAGTGTTACTTTACGAAAATGCCTCGCTTGCGGATATCTCCGCATTGGAGAGCCATCCAAATCTACATAGCCTTTTGTTGATTCAACCCAAAGACAATGCGGGTGCTTTGGATGCCTCGGTCATTGGGGATTTGCATAATGTAGAAAATCTACAGCTTGGATATCTGTCAAATATTACATTTTTAAATCATCTCAATAAGCTTAAATTCCTCGAGTTAGAAGGGATAAACGACGACGGACTCATAGAAAGCATAGCCACCATCCCGAATCTGCAAACATTGTACCTGGATTCCTGTACTGATACCTCCGTGTCTACCACCCCTCTAACTTTCTGTACTTCATTGGAAGAATTGGGCATTTGGAATATGTCCGTGACACCGGAGGTATTCCCCCTTTTCGAACTACCGAACTTGTCTGTGCTCACTTTGATAGAATGCGCCTTCCCAACCCTCCCGGCATCCGTGGTTTGGTCACCTTCCATGACGACACTATTTATAAGATCTCCCTATTCCCAAGAAAACGCGGGAGCGCACATAAGTTGGGGGGATGATACAGTTTTACTCTCAGCGCAGGAAGTAGACAATCTCCTCACAAGCTTTTCTCAAATTGATTCGTTGACAAACCTGTACATAAGTGAGTGTGCCATGCCGAATACATCCGCCTTAACTGCATTCGACGGACTAACGCGATTATGTCTCTTGAACTGTTCTGTGCAAGAACTGACGGAGGGATCCTTTGCGAATTTACTCGATTTGGAATATATAGACCTTGGGAATAACGAAATTGTAAACATCGACGCATTAACCGGGTTGACCAAGCTTGCGACGGTATACTTGAACGACAATAACATCTCTGATATCACACCACTAGGTGGTTTGACAAAACTGATTTATGTTAATCTTGCAAACAACCCGATCACAATCAATCCTTTGCCGGAAGAAGTTGTGGATATGACGCAACCCTAAAATACACTCCGCTCGCAGGAAGTGCTTGTGATTTTTGAAATGACTTTTGGTTCCTGAAATGCAACATGGATTTCGATGCGTGAATCGGTCCATACCAAAATTTCTGTTATGCAGACAGCTCGAAGCCCCTCATAGAAAGTGCTTCCTTCATAAAAGAAGCTTCCCGCGTATTGTACCGGTGTCCCACCGGTCTCTTTGAAGGTATTCACCGATTGTTTTTCTATGTAGTCCATCTCTTGGCGCAGTTGTTTGATTTGCGCTATGGATCCTTCGCTGTTATTGTTTCGATAGTCTTCGTATGCATACCGCATATCTTGTTGAAGACGGATACATTCTCTTTTCCGTTGAAGCTTATTATTATGTTGAAGTGTAGCATCGTTCCATTGAAACGCTTTTTCCTTCTTTTGGATTACTTTTTGCTTTTCCAATTCCAAACACAAAAACGCGAGTATGATTTCCTGTAGGACGTCCACTTCTATCCGTTTCACGCAATCACTTCGTCCGGTCACATACCGGTTTTCACATTCATAATACGGCAATCCGGTAAGGCGCAGCCGCAGAGCCTTATGACATTCACCACAGTAAACATGGCGTAGTCTCCCGCATTTCGCGGGTTTACGCATGAGATGGTTGCGACGCGGTTTATGCATTTGAGTTTGCACCATTTCATAGAGGTTGCGATCCACAATGGCCTCATGATGGTTTGGATGGATACTAAAACGGCTTCGCTCCATACATTGATTGGTACCTCCTACTTGTGGGCGAAAGGTTTTGTGATAAACCATGTCGCCGCAATAGACGGGGTTTGATAGGATACGGCACACTCCGCTGTTCGTCCAAGTTGGCGCTTTTTCTCTGATCATTTTGTTGCTGTTGTTTTTCGCTCGAAATACTCTCGGCGTTTTGATGCCTTCGCTGTTGAGGGCTCGCGCGATCCGCACGCTAGACCATCCTTGACTTGCCCATGTGAAAATCCGACGGATAATTTCCGCTTCCTGCGGAACAATCCGTAGTATTTGGCTGTCACTCTCGCACTTTTCATACCCGAATGACACCTGCGCAAAAGCATAATGCCCTTCCTCTTTTCTGGATGACAAAGCGCTTTTGATCTTGACAGATAAGTCTTTGCTATAAAGATCGTATAGCAAGGTCTTAAAGCGTGTTCCCAACTGACTTAGGCTTGAAGTATCGCTGTCGTAATGATCTCCTAAAGAAATAAACCGGATTCCCCAAAAAGACAGGCGATGTTCCAAAAAATCCCCCATTTCTATATAATCCCTTGAAAAGCGAGAAAAATCCTTTACCATCAAACAGTCGATTTCCCCTTGTGTGATCGCCAGGAGCATCGCTTGATATGCCGGACGATTCGTGTTTATACCGGAGTAACCATCATCCACATATTCCACACATTCATCATTGGGAAATTTTTCTTTCATCGCATCGTGCAGAAGAAGACGTTGATTGGATATACTATTACTTTCTGTTTGGATGCATCCATCTTCTTTGGATAAACGCATATATAGAGCAACTTTCATATACCCTCCGACCAAACCGTTTTTACAACCAACTAGATTAGGTCTTTCGTATTTACCTACTAAAAGCCATGTCCTATATACCCTCATACTTTCGTCGTTGTTTTGGCTGCGA
>JAISHZ010000261.1 GCA_031262285.1 Lachnospiraceae bacterium
ATCAACTAACTGTGGAACAAAACTTGTTCCTTCGTGGGATCCTTCGTACAATTGGTCGCACAATCGCTTAAAGTCCGCTTCCGCGTTGCGGATCACAGTACCCTCTCCCGTAAAATCAATCATGAGATTCTTCGCACAGAAAATCTCTTTGGATAACGCAAACATTTTTTGTGCAATATCCTCTTTACATGTTTCAAAATTCTGCTCAATATCGCAAATCAAGCGATAAAATGGCAATCCGGACAGTACTCCGTTGAGTGCTGCTTCCTTACTCCCATAGGAAAGAGCGCGACTTGACGCTATCATATGACCGGCTGATATCATTTGAGATTGACAATGCGATTTCCCTTCCGCCACGATCTCGTACAAACGTTTCGTATCTTGATACTTGCCGGTAAGGATCATCTCTTGTATCAGGTTCAATGCTTGCGCTAAGTTTTGATAAAGTACTTTGGCAACGATCATAAATACACAAGTACAGGTATCCGGATCTTTCACATCGCTATAAACAGAAATCGCAGGGGTAATCCCTCCGGTAACGGTATATACTTCACTGAACAAATCTCCATATCCATACTGTGCAGTATCCACCATACCCAAACAGCCTTTTAATAAGCCTACATAAGGGAACAATTCTGCAGATACATGATCCATACGAAAAATCAATTTCACATAAGCGATTCCGTTGGTATCTACTTCGTGCAGTAGTAGCTTCACTCCGGCAAAATCGTATTCCTCATTGATGGTTTTGACAGCGTCTTTGCGTAAATCTGCTCGAGATAGCACGGGGATCTTTTCCATATCCTCTTGCGTTTCTTCTTTTTCTTGGAATGCTTTGAGCACTTTTGCGTCTTCTTGAATCTTTTGAAGATCTTGTTCGCTCATCGCCTCTTTGATGGAAGCAAGCCGCTCCATCAGTTCTTTTTCCATTTTTGCTCCCAAACCCTTCATTGGTTTGAGAATGACGACTGCTTTATGCGGATTATTCAGTAGATACTCTTGCAATAAGGATTCAAAATACCCTTGATCCGCTTTTTGACGCAGTGTTGCAAAGATCTCCATTTGCTCCAAATGCAAAAATGGACGAGCGTCGTCATATAACCAACTATCCAACATTTGTAACCCATACATCAATCCCTTAGGATAAGGACCAAACTCCGCTTCCCGATATCGGAATTCATAATAATTGATTCCTGCCATCAATGCTTTCCGATCAATACCCTCATCGATCATCTTCCGCAATTCTTGATCAATAATGGATAGGAATTGCGCTTCTTTTTGGAGGTCTGCATTTTTCGCGATAATCGTAAAATATGGCTGTTGAATCCCATTCTCATAGTGGGAATCAATCTCCTGTCCAATCCCTGCTTCTGTTAGCGCTTTCTTCAATGCGGTACCCGGAGCTGCGCAGATGGCATAATCCAGTATCTGAAAAGCAAGATACTTTTCCCGATCCAAGCTGTCAGCAATGGAATAACTAACGGAAAGATAGCCGCTCTCTTCCTCTTTCTCCCCATCTCCGATGGGATATTCTTTGACGACACGCTTCGGTTCTTTGAATGGTACCTGTATCCCAATCTCGGAATCTACCGCCAACTCGTCAAAATCGTTTAAGTAATGTTCGTCCAAAAAGAGTAGTTTCTCTGCCATATCCATATCCCCATAGAGGTAGATATAGCTATTGGATGGATGATAGTATTTTCGATGAAATTGCAGAAAATTCTCATAGGTGAGAGATGGGATCTCCTCCGGGTCGCCGCCTGATTCATAGCCGTATGCAATAGAAGGATACAGCTGATTCATAATCTGACGCTCCAATACGTCGTCCGGCGAAGAAAAGGCTCCTTTCATTTCACTATAAACGACTCCGTTGATGCCAAGCTCTCCTTCCGGCGTGTCCAATTCGTAGTGCCAACCTTCTTGCGCGAAAATCGCCGGATTCTCATATATATTCGGATAAAACACTGCGTCTAAGTAAACATGCATTAAGTTTTGAAAATCTTTGTCATTACAACTGGCTACCGGGTAGACTGTCTTGTCCGGGTAAGTCATCGCATTTAAGAACGTATTTAAGGATCCTTTCACCAGTTCTATAAATGGATCTTTGATCGGAAATTCTTTGGAACCGCATAATACGGAATGTTCCAAAATATGTGCCACTCCGGTGGAATCCATCGCGGGTGTTTTAAATCCAATCGAAAATACTTTGTTATCATCTTCGTTGGAAAGAAGCGCGATACGCGCGCCGGTCTTCTTGTGGCGTAGGAAATAGGTATGAGAAGATAAATCCTTCAGATCGGATTCCGCCAAAACCTCATAGGCTTGCAATGCTCTAATGTTTTGTGATTGTGTACTTTCGTTTTCTTTTCTTGACATTTGGTCTCCTTTTCTTAAAATGACAACATTGCTAATTTGCTGATCGCGATTTCTTGAATGGTGAGTTCTTGGGCGATCTTGTCCTCATCGGAAATCTTCATAAGCTCTTCCAACGGAATCAATTTGTTTTCATAGGTGGTTTGAAGCTTGCGAGATAACGTTACCTTATTTTGTTTATAACTGATACGAATCTTGGTCTTCAACTGCTTGTACACGCGATACAACAATGTTTTGTCTTTACATCCGTAAAAATAGTCAGCCAATGTTTGATCTTTCGTATCTTCTGTATAAAGATATTTTTCAAAAATCAAACGTACTTTAAAAGGGACTTCTTCGTCTTCGATCAGTTCTTGCGCCGAATAATTAGCGCCAATAAAGATCGTGTGCGTATCTTGCATAATGTATTTATAATCTTCGTATTTTTTCATCAACGAATGATTCTCCTTCTACTCTTTATGGAGGTGCGAAAACAAATGCGCTTGGCAATATTCGTAGTTGCCGTTGCATTTGGAGCAAAACCGAAATTCGAGTGTGGGATCGTCTTCTTCGGTACGACCGCAAATAGCACATTTGTGTTTGAGTATCTTAGGATTTCGTTTGATTTCCTGGCGAAATTGCTGTCTTCTGACGACTTGTTTCGGGGATAAGTGCATCCGGTTTTTGGAAAGGAACCAGAATATACCGAAGTTTAACAAAGACGCCACAATCTGTGTTTGACGGAACAACAGCAACCCGGGAAGCGGGGAACTTGCACTAGGCATCACAAGATCCATCGCTAACATCACACCGTAAAGGATCCCGAGCCATTTTACTTTCACCGGTATGATAAACATCAGCAGTACTTGTGCTTGTGGGAACGTCGCTGCATACGCCAAAAAAATGGACATACTCACATAATATGTGCTAATCATCAAGGATGCATACGCAAAGTATTCACCAAGCTGTTCCTGCGCCGTAAGGAGGGTTAATAATTCTCCTTGCCATAAATAAGCGGCTCCCATCGCGATAAAACTACCGACTACGGTTAGCAGGATGCCCAAAAGGATATAGACATTGTAACGGTAAGCTCCCCATGTTTTTTCCAAAGTGGTTCCGATGGAATAGTAAAACAGTAGCATGATGAACGTAATAAAGATATTGCCTGTCTGCGGTGGGCTAATGATCCATGTCACCAGTCTCCAAATTTGTCCATGAAGTATTTCGTATGGATTCAATGCCAAGTAGCTTAGAAAGGTCGGATTGACTCTGGATATCAATTCTCCCAATCCGTAGCACAAAATCAAAACGAGGGAAAGGTTCTTCACGGCGTATTTTCCAAATTTCTTTTCCAGTTTACTCATTGCTGCTCCTGTCTATGGCGGATCACCTAAATGAAACGAACTGTCCATATTTTAGCATTCTCTCTTCCATTAGGCAACCCACCATTTCAGCAAATTTTCACGTGTTTGTTACTGTTCACGCCTTCGGCGTTCACAGCAACAAATCGCACAAATCACAATGCGATGAAATTCATCGCTACGCGATTTGGCGGTTGTAATCCTTGCGAAATTATGCATTCTGCATAATTTCGACTGCGCGGGATAGTAGCTGCGAATAGTAACACGTGTTTAATCAAGTGAAATCAGAAAAGTATCAGAAAGCAATAACCAGTTGGCACGAAACCATTGCATGATCTGCCAGTAGCCTGCTCCTCGTAATCCATATTCCGTGATAAGGTTAAATTTGGCTTGTAAACTGCGTACATCCTCAAACCATACTACATGTTCGATCCCATCTGCGGTATAATTGAAATAAGGACTGGCGGCTTCTTGATCAAAAAAGATTTCCGCGCCTTGTTCTATCGCAATTCGAACCGCTTGAACGTTATTGAGGGTATCCGCTTTGGTCACGCCTTTTCGGTAGGGTAACGCCCAATTATAACCATAATTCGGGATTCCTAAATCGATTTTTTCAGCGGGTATCTCCGTGAGCGCATATTCCACAACTTTTCTCACTTGATTGAGCGGTGCGACCGCCATTGGCGGGCCATA